>NZ_QBJC02000050.1:0-1064 GCF_003057695.2 Pseudocitrobacter sp. RIT415
GACCAGTGAGCTATTACGCTTTCTTTAAATGATGGCTGCTTCTAAGCCAACATCCTGGCTGTCTGAGCCTTCCCACATCGTTTCCCACTTAACTGTGACTTTGGGACCTTAGCTGGCGGTCTGGGTTGTTTCCCTCTTCACGACGGACGTTAGCACCCGCCGTGTGTCTCCCGTGATAACATTCTTCGGTATTCGCAGTTTGCATCGGGTTGGTAAGTCGGGATGACCCCCTAGCCGAAACAGTGCTCTACCCCCGAAGATGAGTTCACGAGGCGCTACCTAAATAGCTTTCGGGGAGAACCAGCTATCTCCCGGTTTGATTGGCCTTTCACCCCCAGCCACAAGTCATCCGCTAATTTTTCAACATTAGTCGGTTCGGTCCTCCAGTTAGTGTTACCCAACCTTCAACCTGCCCATGGCTAGATCACCGGGTTTCGGGTCTATACCCTGCAACTTAACGCCCAGTTAAGACTCGGTTTCCCTTCGGCTCCCCTATTCGGTTAACCTTGCTACAGAATATAAGTCGCTGACCCATTATACAAAAGGTACGCAGTCACCTAACAAGTAGGCTCCCACTGCTTGTACGTACACGGTTTCAGGTTCTTTTTCACTCCCCTCGCCGGGGTTCTTTTCGCCTTTCCCTCACGGTACTGGTTCACTATCGGTCAGTCAGGAGTATTTAGCCTTGGAGGATGGTCCCCCCATATTCAGACAGGATACCACGTGTCCCGCCCTACTCTTCGAGTTCACAGCATATGCATTTTGGTGTACGGGACTATCACCCTGTACCGTCGGACTTTCCAGACCGTTCCACTAACACACATGCTGATTCAGACTCTGGGCTGCTCCCCGTTCGCTCGCCGCTACTGGGGGAATCTCGGTTGATTTCTTTTCCTCGGGGTACTTAGATGTTTCAGTTCCCCCGGTTCGCTTCATTACGCTATGTATTCACGTAATGATAGTGTGTCGAAACACACTGGGTTTCCCCATTCGGAAATCGCCGGTTATAACGGTTCATATCACCTTACCGACGCTTATCGCAGATTAGCACGTCCTTCATCGCC
>NZ_QBJC02000051.1:0-802 GCF_003057695.2 Pseudocitrobacter sp. RIT415
AACGCAGACCGTCGTCCATCGCGATCGGGTGGATCAGGGTAACAACCATTTTGATGTTGTCGCCCGGCATTACCATCTCTACGCCTTCCGGCAGTTCGATGGTGCCCGTCACGTCAGTTGTGCGGAAGTAGAACTGCGGACGGTAGCCTTTGAAGAACGGAGTATGACGGCCGCCTTCATCTTTGGACAGGATATAAACTTCAGATTCGAATTTGGTGTGCGGCTTGATGGAACCCGGCTTAGCCAGTACCTGACCACGTTCGATTTCTTCACGTTTGATACCACGCAGCAGAACACCAACGTTCTCACCCGCACGGCCTTCGTCCAGCAGTTTGCGGAACATTTCAACGCCAGTACAGGTAGACTTAGCAGTCTCTTTGATACCAACGATTTCAACTTCTTCACCTACTTTGATGATACCGCGTTCTACACGACCGGTAACAACGGTACCACGACCGGAGATGGAGAATACGTCTTCGATCGGCAGCAGGAACGGCTTGTCAATCGCACGCTCTGGTTCCGGGATGTAAGAATCCAGGAAGCCAGCCAGTTCGATGATTTTCGCTTCCCACTCTGCTTCGCCTTCCAGCGCTTTCAGAGCAGAACCACGAACGATCGGCGTGTCGTCGCCCGGGAAATCGTACTGAGACAGAAGTTCACGAACTTCCATTTCTACCAGTTCCAGCAGCTCTTCGTCATCAACCATGTCGCATTTGTTCAGGAACACGATGATGTACGGAACGCCTACCTGACGACCCAGCAGGATGTGCTCACGAGTCTGCGGCATCGGGCCGTCAGTCGC
>NZ_QBJC02000052.1:0-399 GCF_003057695.2 Pseudocitrobacter sp. RIT415
CCGAGTCCGGGCACCACTATTTAAAGAACCCAGCCTATGGCTGGGTTTTTGCTTTTCTGAGGTTGGTATTCCATTCTGCCTTTTTCACTTCTTTTTCGTTTTTAAATCATCGCTGTAATCCACGAGAAGCGTTTTTATCTTTAGATGTCGTATCAGGGCAGGTATCGTTCAGAGAGTGCCAGAGAGGCGTTGTGCGTGCGGTATTGCCCGATGGCGCGGAGCTGACCGGGTCTGCGGGTTCGTATCCTTCGGCGGGGAATTGTTCTTTTGCAGGCCGGATAAGGCAAAGCCGCATCCGGCACTTTTTTCGCACCAGCGCAAAAAGGCCATCCTTCCGGATGGCCTTCTGCTTTATTTGATGCCTGGCAGTTCCCTACTCTCGCATGGGGAGACCCCACA
>NZ_QBJC02000006.1:0-246586 GCF_003057695.2 Pseudocitrobacter sp. RIT415
CAGCTGCCAGTTCTTAGAATTGGCCCTATTTATAATTTCTGGTATTGTTGTCACCAGTTTATCTCCCGTTATTTTGTTGTGTAGTACAACTATGTGCCTATCGCCGAGAAGTTCTGATGCTATTATTTCGTTCTCAGTAATGGCAAAGAAGAAATTCCTGAAGTCAGGAGTGGTGACCCTTTTTTGATTGCAGGTTTTAAGTTCAATAAATGTTAATGATTTTAATATTCCAGCCAAGGAGCTAACGTCACTAAAGTCAACACTTACATTTTCAGGGATAGAAATAAAATCAAAGCTTGATGCCTTTATTTCAATATCTTCAAATTGCTTCAGCGCAGCTAGCAGATTTTTCATGTCTTTCCCTTTAGGTCTTTTTATCCATAAAGCTTGCGAGTCAAGTAGGCTGCGTTCCCCTAATATTCCATTTTCTGAAGAATTTCTGGCGATATGTGCCCTCTTTGATTCAATCAATTCAAGTAGACTCACCGTAATTTCCTTTTAGATTAATGTTGCATACAGAAATTTATCACATTTCATTTTTAAGGCAATGTTAAACTGCTATTACTCTTCCGATTGCGGGAACAAATTGAACTCATGAGGGGCCGATCCTCGCTCATTGAGACAACAAGTTCTTCGATACAGCCCGTCTTGTGCCAAAGGATGTCGATGTTAATATTTGGATGTATCGATAAATGGGCGAAAGTTAGGAGGTATGATGGTAACTAGGGAAAGTATGAAAAAATGGATCATCGAGTGTCTTCAGGAACGGGGTGGTAGCGCTTGGCCACGTGAAGTCTCAAAGTATGTATGGGACAGCTACGAGGCTGAGCTTAGGGATTCCGGCGATATGTTGTATACGTGGCAATATGACATTCGTTGGGCCGCTCAACAATTGAGAAACGAAGGTACTCTAAAACCAGTAAATAGACGCAGAGATTTGCCATGGGAACTAGCATAGCAAAGCGAGGGTTAGCGTTCATTTCGTAGCCAAATCTGACTTTTTTCTGAGTGGATGAGAATTGATATCTCTGAAGAAAACGTTCCTGCCTGCCTGAGTCTTGCTTCAACAGCCATATCAGTGTTCTACTGGTATGGCTTTATACCCACTTGCAATGTCTATTTTTTGTACGGATTTTAACTTGTGGGTACAAGTGCGGGTATAACTATTTATTCCTGTTTATAAACAATATTGGTATCAGTCTATTAGGTGTGAAATTCGAGTCCGGCCTTCGCCCCATAATCCTCAAAAACCATACTCCCATGCCGCTCCAGATACTCCAGTGATTTATCCGGATACGGACTTATCCTCCCCGGCAAATTAAGCGCCTTATACGTTTCATAATCCAGCCGATTGCTGACAATAACATCATCCTGGTTGACAAAAGAGCCCCCATCAAACAACACATCAATATGCGCAGCCAACATGATCCCATCAAACGGATCCTGTCTCTCCGTAGATGTCGCCACAGCCAGTCCACGTTTTAATATGTCTTGCGTGCAGTGAAGGTTGAAATGCGAAGTGAGTGACCGAAGAAGCGGGGTAGAGATTCAGACACCCTGAACGGAACTGGCCTTGGCCCCAGGAGGGCATTAATCAGCCGTTGACGTGTTGTGGCTTCCTGAGAGGCATCTTTTTCTTAAAGCGCGAGATCGCGCTGAATAATCGTAAATTTGCTGGAAGATTCAGGCATTTTATTCGCGCTAAATCCAGCTCTATCATTAACACCTGTTGATGCTTCGCAGGAATAAATGTGCGGGCGACACCAGAGGCCAGCGTATCGAAAAAAGAGGATATTGTTTCAGAAATGTGTAGCTGGGGTTATCGAACCCATCAGAAACCTCAAACGCTATAAGCTTTGACTTTTTCGGTTCACGGGAACCCTGTGAAGAGTACCGCTTTGCATTCCTGAGCATCTAAAAAACTATCGTGACGCAAACGCCAGAACGGCATATCGATGGCATAGCCGATACGTTTCGGCTCAGAGCGCTTCAACAGTCCTCGAAGGTTCGGCTTCACCTCACTGGCATAATCAAATCAGCAACCATGCCCTTTTTGTTCTGTGAGAGGGCATAAAGCAGCAGCGGTTTGTTTAACGTGATGTCATCGCCATATTTGGCAGTTTCGATTGTCAGAAATTTGTGGATGAAGAACTGGGCTTCAGGCATTACTTACAATGATGCGCGTAAACCAGGCATGATCAAGAGCATGTATCCGCATATCCGTTATGCTGTTTAGCGTTGTGTAACTTTGAAACTCATATTTTAAGCATTCAGGTTCTTTATCTGAATATTTTTCTTATCCACCGTAATCTCTTCACTCAATTTTAGCTCCGAAAACGCACGGTTCAGGCTGGATATCGAGACACCCAGTAGTGTTGCCATCTCTTTAAATGTTATCGGTAGCGATATATGATTGGCTGAAAAACCATACCACGCGTAACGCTGCGAAATTAACTTCAGATATTCTCTCACCTTCGTTTGAGCATCCTGACTGACTAAAACGGAAATCATTTTCTGCTGTTCAGCAATCTCGAAGGAAAGCATTTCGGTCACGTAGTTGATGAAATTTTCGGTTATCTGGCTGAGATCATAAAGTCGATTACATTCTAGCAGACAAAGTTGGATATCGGTTGCTGCAACAGCGTGATAGTGATAAGCAGGCGTATACAAATCTTCAGTACCAATCACCTGGCCCGGTGTTTTGACATTCACTATGTTTCCGTGAGGATCGTAGATTTTTACTGTACCAGCTCGTAACGCCATCAAGTGCGTCATGGTGTCTCCGGAACGGTAAAGATACTCACCTTTTTTTAACTCATTTTTTCTTTGCAGGCTTTGGGTAAATAAAGCTACACAATTATCAAAGAGATAATCCTTGCACATCTTCCCAAAACAACATTTTTCGCATGTGACACATTGAGATGTACTGGCCATTTTATAACGTCCTTACTCCAACTTTTATTTTTTTTGCAGGTGATTCGTATAAAGATTGAGAAGGCAAGTATATCGCGAAGTCCTAAATGATTTTTCCTAAAAGCGCATGATTACTTGCACAAACATCAGACGTAAATAACTGCTCGTGGTACTGCCGTAATTTGTAACATTTCAAGTGATAGAAGATGCATGTTGCTATTTGGTTAATGTAATTTTTCTAGCATGTATAATTTTGATTTCAAAATTCATACTAAAATGGATGGGATAATGTCATATGAAGTGATTGTCATTAAAAACACCTTAATAATTCAAAGAAGTCACTTCGGCTAAAAATGCTTTTTGTAGTGTTATATTCTTTGTTTTTCATAAAAAACAAAATATAAATCTATAATGTCGTGAATAAAAGGAGTTTTTTATAAGCATAATATTTTAAATTCTTTTAATTTTTTCTTAAATTTTTCTGTGTTCACATAATGCCTATCCACTCCGAGTGATTAAGCAATCATCCGTACGTTGGAAAAACGGTAATTGCATCTGATAAGGCACGTGTAGGGATGTGCTGTATTAGGTGAATCTCAAACAAATGAATGGCAGGAATAAGTATGTTCAAGAAAAGTCTGGTGGCAGCCTCTATTATGGTTTTATCCGGTAGCGTATTTGCTGCAACTGATGAAGGTGTTGCAGGTGGTACTATTACTTTTAACGGTACCGTTACTGATACGACATGTAACGTCACTACCAATAATGGTTCTGACTTTACCGTAAACCTTACTCCGATTACTACTACCGATCTGGGTACTGCTGTAGGTGTTGTAACTGCGGGTGCTAAAGAATTCACGATGGCGGTTTCTGGTTGTACGGGTTATGCAGCTGACACGGATACTTTGAAAGTTAGTTTCACCAGCAGCAATGTTTCTGATGATGAAAAATATCTGACCAACTATAGCGGTACTGCTGAAGGCGTGGGTATTGCATTAACAAAAGATGGTTCTACTCAGGTTAATTTTAACGAGGCACTGGATACCGGCTTAACCGCGGCGGATGTTTCCGGTAGCACCAGCACTTCTGATATCACTTATTACGCTAACTACTATAACTACGGCGGCGCTACAACCTCTACGGGTAGTGTTGTGACTGCTGCAACTTATACCTTTAGTTACGAGTAAGAATTAGCAACCGGGGCTGTTGCAGCCCCGTTTTTTTGCAAGAAAGGCATCATGAAAAAGTTAATGTTTTTATTATCCGCACTGGCTGTGTCCTTTGCGGGTAATGCAAGCGTCGTTATTAATGCGACGCGCGTGATTTATCCGGCACAATCGAAATATGTCAATGTGCAGCTTGTTAACCGCAGTAAAACTACGCATCTGGTTCAGTCGTGGATCGATACCGGAAACCCGTCGGCGGCGCCAGAAACGATTAAAACGCCTTTTAGCCTGACACCACCGGTAGTCAAAATGGCGGCGAATGAGGGGCAAGCCCTGAAGCTTTCGGTTATCAATAGCAGCGCGCTGCCAAACGATAAAGAGAGCGTGTACTGGCTCAATGTTCTGGATGTTCCACCGGTGCCGGAAGGCGCGAAAGAGGGTGAGAACTATCTGCAGGTAGCATTACGCAGTCGCATCAAATTGCTGTATCGCCCAGAGGGATTATCTGAACCGGGTAACGATACGCTGAAAAAAGTCAGCGTGAGCCAACAATCCGGCAGTACCTGCCTGAAAAATGATTCACCTTACTACATTACGATTACGGAAATAATTAACTGGCACGGTGGCGATCTTAAGAAAAAGACTACTGAGAAGAATTTGCTAAGCAATGCGGCCTTTATTGCACCTTTCAGTTGCACCCAGGTTGCCGGCAATATTAAGCCCGCGGGAAGCTACCGCGCGGCATGGATTGATGATTACGGTTCAAAGCGTTATGTCGTGATGAATTGAACCCTTTACCAGATTTCCTGGGTCATAGAGCATGAAATGTAAAAAAATTCTCCGTCGAGGATTATTAGTTAATTCCATATGGGCAGCACTGTACGTAGGCTGCACTTTTGCTGAAGATTTTAACAATAGTTTATTGGTCGGTAATTCAGCAAATATGGACTGGAACAATAAAGCTGTTATTATGACACCAGGAGAATATGATTTTGATGTCTATATCAATGATGACTGGAAAGGGAAGTTTGCATTTCTTGTCGAAAATGACAACGAAGGTACGCTGAAGATCAAAACTTCTGATGCACGAATGTTAGATATCCGTGATCTAGCGTCGGTTTTGACAAGTGAACAGGGTACGTACATCAATGTAGATAAATTACTGCACGGCGGATCTCATTCACTCAAGCCGGGTGAAATGCGCGTTAATCTTGAAGTGCCGCAGGCCTATGTGACGCGCACCGAAAGAAACTGGGTATCACCGGAAAAATGGGATACCGGCATCAATGGTGTTTATACCAATTACAACCTGAGTTATTACAATTTCCGCGGTAAAACGACGGGTTACACCGATTCGGATAACGTCTATTTGTCGCTGAATAGCGGGCTGAATCTTTTGGGCTGGCATTTTATTGATAACTCCAGCTACAGTCGCTCAAGTTCGGGAGAAGCAGGTAAATGGCGTAATTCAACGCGCTATATTGAGCGACCTTTTGCCGCTATTAGCGCTATTGTGCGATTTGGCGATGCCTATACGTCTTCAGAATATTTTGACAGCGTTCGTTTTCGCGGTCTGACAGTAAATAAAAGCCAACAGATGTTGCCGGATAGTCAACGTGTATATATGCCGGTTGTGACAGGTGTCGCCAGCAGTTCTGCTGTGGTCCGCGTGCTACAGGACGGAAACGTCATCTATCAGATTGCCGTGCCACCCGGCCCATTTGCTATTCGCGATCTAATGCCTACCGGTTCACGTAATGAACTGCATGTGGAGGTGAAAAATAGCGGTGGTCAGGTTGAAACGTTTATTGTGCCATTTTCATCAATGCCTGGCATGTTGCGCCCTGGCACCAGCGACTATCGTTTTAGTATGGGTGAAGTGAACATGCGCGATTCGAATGATAATTCGAAATTTGTGCAATATAGCTATACCTATGGGGTGAACAATTATACGTCTGTTTTCGCAGGCTTAACGCTCAATAATGATTATAAATCGTGGTTAGCGGGGAGTACGGTTTCACTACCTTATGTTGGATCATTCTCAGGAACAATGGAGCAAGCACGCTACCAACTGCCCGGTATGGATAACCAGAGTGGGGAGAAATACTCCGTTTCCTGGAGTAAGTACTTTGAGACCCGGACTAACGTTACGCTAGCCTCATATTATTATCGTACCCAGGACTACGCTTCTTTTAGTGACTACATCGCGACAAAGGAAAATCTTGACCAATATGGCTACACCAGTACCACGCGTAACAGTAAACAGGCTTTTAGCGCCTCGGTCTCTCAAACGTTGCCGGGTGATTTTGGCAAGTTAACACTTACTGGTTACTGGCGTGATTACTGGAACAACCAGCGCAGCAACCGTCAGTACAACCTGACGTACAGCAATAACTATAAAGACATTACTTATAGCCTCTCCTTACGCCGAACGGAGTACACCCAGAGCTATTACGATACAGATTACGATGGCGATGAAGTAAGTCATCTGAGAAAGAACAAAAGCGCAGACGAGAGCATTTATTTCTCGCTGACCGTACCAATGAGTATCTTCGATACGCGCACAACAATTTCTTCGCGTACGACTGTTGAGAAAGGAAAATATGCTTCGTCTGACATCAGCCTGAGTGGTGAAATGAAAGATGTAAGCTATAGCATGGTGTTAACCAACGACAACGATGCCAGATCTCGTTCAGCGGATATCTATGCTTCCTGGGATAATAGTTATAGTAGTCTGAGTGCTGGTATGACCGAGGCGACGGACTACCGTCAACTTAGCCTGGGGGCTAGCGGTAATATTCTAGTGTGGCCATCAGGGATTCTTGCATCGGGTACCACGGGGCGTAACTTCGTTATTATCGATGCCCCGGGGCTCAGCAATGCGGTGGTCAACGGGAATACGGCAGTCAGAACCAATGCAAAAGGACAGGCATTATCAACCAGTGCGGTGGCATATCGTCAAAATCATTATCGTCTGGATCCCGATGGCACGCAGGATAGTAGTGTAGACTTATTAGGCAATATCGAATATATAGCGCCTTACGAGGGCAGTATTACGTATCTGAAGTATAAAACAGATACGCGTAAAACCTTTACCCTTAATATTATGCGACCGGGAAATGAAGCATTACCTTTTGGTGCAGCAGTGACGGATCAGGGCGGTAATTTGCTGGGATATGTTTCACAAGGCAGTCAGGTGTATCTGAAGGCGGATACATTGCCAGAAATACTGAAAGTGAATATTAGTAGTAAAAAGCATAAACAGTTCTGCACGGTGGAAGCTCCGTCGGAGACGCGCGTTAATCCGTGTCGATAATCACCATCGCGTGATATTGTTAAGCAATGAGTTAAGTTAGCGGAATTATGTCACAGAGATACTTTATTGATTCAGATAATGCCTTTCTTTCGCTGGCTATTCAGAGCATCCTTGATGAACTGGAGCCTGAAAGTGTGGCTGGGCAGAAACACGGAGAGCAGATATTAGTGCTCTCAGAGAAAAAACGCATTCAGGATATCCTCGCAGGCAGGGAACGCCGTCTTGAGGATTATGAATTAATTATTTGCTCTGAACCTTATTATTCACTTTGTAGACAGTATTTTGGGAAAGTGACTAAGAAAATAATAAGTTTAGATAACGGTATTCAGTCGCTAAAAAACGCTATCCTTGATTATTATAAAGATCGTGAACAAACATTGTCTTTATATGATATGAGTCACTTGCTGACATTAACACAAGATGAGCGTAGGACGATTGCTGATTATATCTCGCAACATGACTATCGGCAAATGGCAAGAAATCACGTCAGTGATGTGAAAACAATTTCGCGTTATAAGCGGGCTGCAATGTCAAAGTTGGGCTATCGTAGTAATATGGAGTTGTGGTTAGCCTTAAACTTTTTGTTCTATCTGGGGGTTATAACTCTTATTAATACGGAAAGGAAGGACCGGGAATTGTCATTGCCTTATCATCGCCAGATACAAAACAAGGCCTGTTGCTTTTAATACTACTTTTTAATAGAACTGTTTAATGAAAACTTCTGTACAAGATTGTTTGAATCTTATCAATGTGGTTATCGAGCCGCTTTTTAGTGATCTGGCTTTACATTTACGTCAGAGTTCATTCATTGCATTTTATATTGCATGTAACCTGAAGCTATCTGAGAATCAGGTAAAGGATGTTTTTATTTCTGCAAGTATGCACGACCTTGGTCTTTTACTGAAGAATACACATCAAGATCGCTTAATTGCTGCTGATGTTCTTGATGGCCATTATCTTAATGGATTAGAAGTACAGCAAGAAATTGCGATGTTGAATCGTATCAGTAATACCCTATACGTTCAAAAAAATGATTGCACACTTGTCAGTGATATCGTTTATTTTTCTGATATCTTTGAGCTCTATCTTCGAGACCAGGATAAAGACTATATTTCCTATTCAGAGATGTTGGTTGATGATTTTTTTGCAGTGCATTCAGAATTCCGCCAGGAAATTGTGGATGCGATGAAACGTCTCGCCCAGGATGATGTTTTCTGGCTGCGGCTTGAATCAAGTAATATGCATAAGGTTTTACAGCGGATCAGTCCTTTGCGAGACTCTTATGTTACGCTGGAAGATCTTAAAGATATCTGTTTGATTCTGGCGCGTATTGTGGATATTCACAGTAGTTTTACCGTGACGCATAGCACCAGCGTCAGTCGTGTTGCAGAAAAAATTGCCGGTCTGATGTCTTTCTCGGAAGAGCAGCAACAAAAGATTGGCATAGCCGGCTATTTGCATGATATTGGCAAGGTTTATATTCCTTCTGAAGTGCTGAATAAAGAAGGACAACTGACGCGTAAAGAGCGCGGATTGATGAAAAAACACAGTTATAAAACGCTGGAAATGTTAAGTCATATCAAATCGTTGGGAGAGATTACTCCGTGGGCGGCAAATCATCATGAAAGGCTGGATGGTTCAGGATATCCGTTCGGGATTCATGGCGATGAGTTGGATGCCGAGTCGCGTATAATCGCGGTGGCGGATGTGTTTACTGCCTTAACGGAAGATCGCCCGTACCGTAAAGGAATGCCGTTGACGCAAGCGATGGATATTCTAGAGGTGGAGGCAGAACAGCTAAAACTGGACAAGTTGATTGTAAATATTGTCAAGCGTAACATTGAAATTATTTTTGACTGTGTCGGGCAGATAAAACCTAAATGATTTACTATGTTATTTATGACAATTTTATTTATTTACGTGCGTAATTTGACACTATGAAATATCGTATCGCTGAAAAAATCATATTTGATACCGAATCTGACTGGATTGTGTGCAGAGACGGCGATACCGTGCTGATAGAGAAAAAACTTACCAAAACCGCTGCTCAGATCCTTTCTATCTTGCTGGCCAATCATGGCGAGCTGGTCGAGCGAGATTATCTCTTAAGTGAGGTATGGGAGACGCGGGGTCATCATGGTTCTAACTCATCACTTAATCAGTACATCAGTATTTTAAGAAAGGCATTATTTGAGCTCGGTGTTCCTAAAGAGTGCATCGTCTCTGAACCTAAAAAAGGGTTTATATTCTCCAGGGCCGTTACTGTTGGTGAGGTTTTTTCACAAGAACAAAATGTATGTGATGTCGAGGGGCAAAGTGAAATATTGCCTCCTTCGCTGATTCCAGACTCAATAGAAGGCGTATTATCATCGAGAAATAAGTTGCGATATTACCGTTGCAATATGATAAATATTGTACTATGGATGTTGCTAATTATCACTGTAATAGCATGTTTATTTGAATTCCATAAATTATTGGCTGAGAAACGAATGCCTGAATCAGTACAGTTATTTTCAATAAATAAATGCAGGGTCTACTCAGATAGTGGAAAATATATATCCTATCAATCCGTGATGAAAAATATAATTTACGATATTCATTCAGATATTGATAAACAATGCGCGTCAGACAATATAATTATATTTGTTAAAGTTCAGCCAAGTATTTTCTTTGGACATGCGGGGCGAGTCTTCGTCGCGCTGTGCGCAGGGAGATCGGACGGCGATGAGTTAACATATTGTGAAAATAACTACCGATATAATTATTATCAACGGCAGGAGTGATAATGACTATGCGCTTGATATCCATTCTATTGCTGGCAATAAGTATAGTTGTGTTAGCTGTTTTAATGGTAATGCGTTTGCCCGGCTCGGACTATTTTAGTGCAACTTGTCGGGCTTTTATGGATTATCACGGTGTTGCTGGTAATGATGGGTTTAACTTTAAGGGAGATATCTCTTTTTTCTTTAATGATAATAAAACAGGGAGGTACTATATATCGGGGAGTATGAATGATAATGATGGCGAGTATTCCATCTCTCGTCTTGTTACTTTTAAATATCAATACAAAGGAGGCGAAGAGTATATCTTTTCACCTGTCTCAGTTGAGAAATCTGTCCATGATGATATTTCTGATAAAATCTATGACAGATTAAAGAGAATGTTGCCGCTAACGCAAAATGTCTCAATTAATATGAGTAGAAATGAAAACTATCTCTTGTTTAGTAATGCGGTGAGCCCGCTTTTTATCTGTGTAAGCCTGTAGGTATCTAAAGTCTACGGGTATTTTTAATATTATGAGGATAAGTTAATAACACTTATAGTTTTATTATGCTTAAACATTTTTTGCGTTTTACGGCAGTATTCTTCTTCGTGAGTCTGCTTAGCTCCCAGCTTGCATCAGCATCCTGCGGTATCCTTTTAGGGAGTGTTAAACACTCTGATAAGTCGATAAATCTTTCCACGGCCTTTACTGCCTCGACTGTCTATACCGTGAGTTACACCACCAGTTGGTCAGGTTCAATAACCTGTACACTTGGGCTTGGTCTTGATTCTGTCTACTTTTTTTCTGCTTTTGGCAGTAAACCTGTTTATTTAAACTATACGAGTGTTGATGGTACGGAGGATTATTGGATTAAAGTTACGGATGAAATAACCGGGACGACCAAAACTACCGTAAGTGGTATTGCCGGAATACACAGCCTGAGCAGTTATCAAACGCAATATACGTTAACTTTTGAATATTTAAGTGAGAAACCGGCCGGTGTTACTGATTATACGAAAACCAGTACTTCTGGTTCAATTAATATTTTTCCGGCTATTGTCAGCGACAGCGCAGCAAGTACTACTTATTGCACCAGTGTCCTGTGGTGTCAAAGCCAAAGCTATGCGGATAATGTATGGGATTATATGATGAATGACACTACATCATGGTCTTCTTCTCGTTATCTGGGTTATGAAAAAATATCAATTAATTTTGAGCCCCAACAAACCACGTGTAACCTCACCCATGATTTGACCATTAAATTACCTCCAGCCACCCTGGATACGCTACAGAGCAATGGCGAAGCGCCAGGAATCAATTTCCGTTTGCCTATTAGTTGTAAAGATGCGCTTGGCGATAACTTTTCAACTCGTGATATCAGTGGATGGTTATCCAGCTCCGATATCCTTAACGATGCGACGACAGGAACCGTGCTGGTTAATGAAGACTCCGAAGCTGGCGGTGTTGGGATTTCTGTACGCTCATCCTCTGCAGGCAGCGATATTATCTTTTCCAGTGATAGTTCGAAACAAAGTGCTAGCGAAATCTTCAGCGTAAAGAAAGACGACTCCGTTGAATCTGCTTTTAATGTCAGTTTGTATGCGTATTATAAAGTCTATGATTCTGCGCAACTTACAACAGGGCCCGTCGTGGCGACGGCCCAATTGATGTTAGGTTATGATTAATACTCTCTTCGCTATTCTCTGAAGTGAAAGGAGCATGTTATCTGTATGTTGAATTTAGTTTAATATACAGATAATAAAATCTTTACGGGTACTATAAAAAAGCGCTTTTGGAAACTTTGCAAATATATTTTATATTTTGTCAATGATTTTATTGTCTTTCCTGCTGTAATAATTATGATGCTCTTCGGTCAACAAAGTCCAGGAGTATCACAATGATTAATAGAACACGACTGTTAAGTGCCATATTATTTTTTGTGAGTGCCATTTCTTCAGCGCATGAAATTAAATTTTCAGGTAGTGTAGTCGATAACTCCATTTCTGCACGTAATGTCTGTTTGCACTATGCGGTTCATCAGGGGGCAGAGCGAACCTGTCGTAGTGAGTCTGGCACTGAAATTATCAGTACAATTAAAAATACTCTGGTGCAATATAAAGGGAAGATTGCTCATGCCAGAATTGTGACGATAAATTATAAGTAATACTGCTTTTAATCATATCCAAACATAATCTGTGCTGTCGCAATAATATCACCTGCTGATAATGCGGCAGCATTGTACACTTTATAATAAGCATTCAGAGAAATATAGTTTACTTTTTCAATATCATCGCCCGCCTTTAGTTCCAGCAACGTGGTTGCATTATTTGCTGAAGACCCCGAACTGATGACAATATCTTGCCCGGTGGTTAGACTTTTTAATGATATACCCACGCCGCCAGCTGTCGAATCATCGTTGATAAGAACGGTTCCGGATGTTGCATCATTCAGGAGATCATGGCTCGATAGCCAGGCACTGATATGACGTGTCGATGTGGTGCCTGCTAACGCATCGGAACACTCAATGGGTAAACGGAATGTTGTACCGGTATCTTCACCATTACGAGCCAAACGATCCAGCGATGCAGCAGGTAATTTAACGGTCATGTCATGGGTCAGATTGCAAGTTGTCTGGTTAGGTGCAAACTGTATGCTGAGCTTTTCATAGGCGATATAACGGCTGGTTGACCATGATTCCGTATCATTAATCATGTAATCCCAGACATTCTCACCATAAGTCGAGCACTTATTGCCCCATATATTGCAGTCGTATGTATTGCTGCCATCACCGTGACCACTCATGACTGCTGGAATCACCGAAAGAACGCCGCTGGTTGTACTTTTAGTCATATTGCTGACGCCAGAAGGCGCACTGGCTAGCAATTCAAAATTCAAAGTGTATTGCGTTTGATAGCTTGCGATAGAATGCTTTCCTGCAATACCGTTAACTTTTTGTTTTGTGTCACCAGTAATCGATGCGGTGGTTTTAATCCAGTACTCTTCCTGGCCATCACCGGATGTAAAATGCAGATATACCGGGCTGTTATTAAACCCCGTAAAAAAGAATACATTGTCGAGGCCAATTCCGTAGGTACACGACATTTTCCCAGACCAGTTGGTACTGTAGGTGATTGAGTATGTCGAAGATTGGGCAAAAACTTTTGATAAATTGAGAGATTTATCAGATTCTGCGACCCGTGTTTTGGAAAATAATCCACTAGATACATCACACGTATTACTTAACACTCCCCGGCTTTCTTTATCCGCAGAGGCATTGATGGGGCTACTGAAGAGAACAAACATAAAGGTCAAAAGACCCCGCATTATACTTCTGCGAATTACTTCCATAACAATAAGATGCCCTCAAAAAACGTCAGAGAAAATGATTAGCTATATAACTAGTTTAGTTGTGTAATTTATTTAATTCATGTTCTCATCTTTTTGCTACGTGGCAAAGTATAAAAATGAAGCGCTTATTCATTTTCGGATTTTACTAATTAAAGTTAGCTTTTATTTATATTTGTAAAAGAGAAGACGATGTGGAGTACCGCCTTCCCTGGCGCATTCAGTTCAGCAGCCCCAGCCCACGCTTCACCTCATCAAGCGTCGTCTGCGTCACCGCCCGCGCCCGCTCACTCCCTTCACGCAGTATCGCCATTAATGCGCCTTTATCCTGAATAAACGTGTTCCGCCGCTCGCGCATTGGCGCAATCAACTCCTGCAAACAGATTTCGAGTTCGTGCTTGCAAGCGCGATCGCCCAGCCCGCCCTGTTGGTAGTGCGCTTTCATCACCGTCACTTTCGCCGGGTCAGGATGAAACGCATCCAAATAAGTAAAGACCACATTCCCCTCCACACAGCCTGGATCGCTTACCCGGAGGTGGTTCGGGTCGGTGTACATTGCGCAAACGGCGCGGTGAATTTCTTCCTCGCTGGCTGAAAGCGTTAACGTATTCCCCAGCGACTTCGACATCTTGGCGTTACCGTCGATGCCCGGCAGGCGGCTGGTCTGGCTGAGCATCGCCTGGCAATGGCGCAGCACTGGTGTGCTCAGCAGGCTATTCATCTTGTGGACGATCTCATTGGTCTGCTCAATCATCGGGAGTTGATCATCGCCTACCGGCACCAGCCCGGCCTTGAAGGCGGTAATGTCCGCCGCCTGGCTGATGGGATAGACCATAAATCCGACCGGCAACGACCGGGCGAATCCTTTCTGAGCAATCTCATTTTTGACCGTTGGATTGCGCTCAACGCGCGCGACGGTCACGATGTTCATATACAGCACGGTAAGTTCCGCCAGTGCGGGGAGGGCGGATTGCAGGCAAATTGTCGTGAGGTGGGGGTCGATACCTGCGGCCAGGTAGTCGGCCAGCACTTCCGGAATATTATCGTGGATTTTCTGCGGGTTACTGCCGTTATCCGTTAACCCCTGAAGGTCGGCAATCAACACAAATTGTTGATGGTCGTGCTGCAATGCAACGCGCTGGCGTAGCGAACCGACGTAATGACCTAAATGCAGCGGGCCGGTTGGGCGGTCGCCAGTGAGAATGGTGGATTGGTTCATGTGAAGCTCCTTTGGCTTAATTAGCCGAAAGACGCCCCTGAAATGATATAGCCGCCTTTCGGCGGCTATAAAAATGGGATGAGAGGATCCGTGCCGCCTTTAGAAAGGCAGCCACCAACGGGTATGACGTGAGGTGGAGACGACGGTACGGTTCATGGCTTCATCCTGTCACTATCTATCAGGAAGGTCAATATATTGTACCTCTCCGATGCTGTTCGTAGCCGCTCCACCAACTTGCTGAGCGCTAATGGATAACCTTACTCAACAATACATAAGCGGCGACGAACTTGAGAAAAAGCGCCTTATCATAACCAGCATGATTAGATGGTTATTTCCCGCGTTTCAGGAACAAGCTGATGAGAAAAGCACTGCGTAATACTCTCCGGGTTCCGATTCTGCTGACCCTCTCGGTGGGGGGGTTATTTCTCCTGCTTCCCATTCAGGAGAGCGAATCGGCGACGGAATGCCGTCGTAGCCTGACCCGGCAGGCAAAAAATCTGGTGGAGGAAGATTACCTGAAGAGCCGTTTCCCTTACTGGCAGATTGAAAAGAAAATGCTGGGTACGCTGACGCCCAACTTAAGCTTTGGCAAAGTGACAATTGAAAATGACGCTTACCACGTGCCGTTTACCGCCGTGGGGGCAAATGCCACGCTTGCGCGTGTCGGGATTATCGACTGTGAACTCCAGGAGATTGATTACGCGTTCGCGTCCTGATCCATCGCCCGGTGTACGGCCTCTCCAAGCTGTTCCATCACCAGCCGATGCTTCTCGGTGGCGGGCAGGGCACAGTTGATGCGCAGGCAGTTGCGGTATTTTCCTGACGCGGAAAACAGCGAACCCGGCGCCACCTGAATCTTCAGGCGACACAACTGTTTGGCGACGCAGACCATATCCACCACTTCCGGTAGCTCGACCCACAGCATATAGCCGCCGAGTGGGCGGGTAACGCAAATCCCGCAGGGAAAATACTGGCGCAGCCAGCAGGTATAGGTTTCCATATTGCTCTGATAAATTTGCCGCATCCGTCGAACGTGGCGGTGATAGTGCCCTTCGCGCACAAAGGTTGCTACCGCAAGCTGCGTGGCGGGTGGCGTGGTGCCACTCGATGCGTACTTCATATGCATCACGCGGTCACGATAGCGGCCCGGTACAATCCAGCCGACCCGCAGACCCGGCGCCACGGTTTTGGTAAACGAGCTGCACATCAGTACGCGGCCATCAATATCGAACGAATGGATAGTGCGCGGGCGCGGATACTCCATTGCCAGCTCGCCGTAGATATCATCCTCAAAAATCACAATATCGTGGCGCTGCGCCAGTGCCAGCACCGCGCGTTTACGCGCTTCCGGCATGATAAACCCGAGCGGGTTGTTGCAGTTGGGTACCAGAATCACGCCCTTGATCGGCCACTGTTCCAGCGCCAGCTCCAGCGCTTCGATGCTGATACCGCTTTCGGGATCGGTCGGGATTTCAATCGCTTTAATGCCAAAACCCCGCAGCAACTGCATGGTGCCGTAAAAGGTGGGAGATTCCACGGCGACGATATCGCCCGGTTTGCACACTGCCAGCAGGGCAATCGACAGCCCGCTATGGCAGCCGCTGGTAATAACGATATCGTCGGCGGTCACGGTTGACCCGCCATCCAGCATCAGGCGCGCCACCTGTTCGCGTAACTCACGTCGCCCGGCCAGTTCATCGTAGCTCAGAATTTCTGTCGGATGGTGCTGTACCACACGGCTCATCTCGCGCCACAGCGGTTTCAGGCTGGGCTGGGTGACGTCCGGCGACCCGCCGCCAAAGAGAATAATCTCTTTATCGCGACGCGCCTCCAGCATCTCCAGCACCTGATCCCACTGGGTAACCTCCACCGGACGCTGCACCGGGCGGCTCATTGCCGGCACCGGCGGTTGCGCTTTCCGCGTTGCCACGAAATAGCCCGAGCGCGGCTGCGGCGTGATTAGCCGCAGCGTTTCCAGCGTCTGGTACGCCTGCTGAACGGTGCTGATGCTGACGCCGTGCTCCTGACTCAGCGTGCGCACCGAGGGAAGCTTTTCGCCCGCGCGATACAGCTCCTGCTCAATACGTTCCGCCAGAAGATTAGCCAGATGTTGATAACGCGTCATGCTGTATTCCTCAGTATCACCATACAGATCGCAAGACCAGTACAGATAGGGATGGAAATCGCCGTGCAGATCCCGTTTTAGACCATCTGTATGTTAAAGAAAAGTAATTTTTGAATCTGTATTGCGAGGGTGTTTTTTGGCGAAGATAAAGCCTCTGGCAACGCGTGGAGGTGCGATATGGAATTTTACGAAAACCGTTCAAAAAGGCCGTTTATCGGGTTGGTATGGCTGTGGCAGGCGCTACGTAAATGGTACGACCGCGAGCGCACGCGCCGTGTGCTCGACAGGATGACCGATGCGCAGCTGAAGGATGTCGGGTTGAACAGGGATGATTATCGGTGAGGGGATCACCCCCTCACCCCGGCCCTCTCCCGCAGGGAGAGGGAGAAAACCTGCTCAGTTCTGTAAGACACGCACAATCCATCCCCTCTCCCCAGGGGGAGAGGGTCAGGGTGAGGGGAAAAACCCCGCACTATCCCGCCAACTATCCCCCACTGTTTTTCACATTCAATGCTATCGATTCCACTGTTTCTTGATACTTACCATGATAAGTATTATCTTCCTCAATGTAATCACTGAGGAGTTCGCCATGACTGAAGATGAATTGTTTGCCCGCAGGCCGATGGGGATGCGGATGGCGATGGTTGTTCGCCAGTGGCGGGGCATCATCGATCGGGCGATCACCGATACCGGGTTAACGCAATCAAGCTGGACGGTGCTGATGCAGCTTCAGCAACTGGGCGACAATGTGTCAGTCAGCGAACTGGCGGAAGTGCAGGGCATTGAGCTGCCACCGCTGATGCGCACACTGACGCTGCTGGAACAGCAAGGTTATCTGCTGCGCACGGTGTCGCCCTATGACAAGCGCATTCGTCTGCTGACGCTCACGCCGGAAGGTCGGGCGGTGCTGCAACGGCTGACGCGAGTGATTGAAGATCTCCAGACCCGCGTCTCCGAAAACATCCCGCCGGAACAGATCGCTCTGTTCAGCGAAACCCTGAATCACATTGCCTGCAATTTGCGGATGCTCCGCGAAGAAAATAATAAAACTGAATAACACCATGATGACGCCAGAACAGAAATTTGCCCGCTGGGTAAGGGTCAGTATTGCCTCTTTCCTGCTTATGTTTGTCTATTTTATCATCGCCGATATCTGGATCCCGCTCACCCCGGATTCCACGGTGATGCGTGTAGTGACGCCCGTTTCACCACGCGTTTCAGGCTATGTTGCAAAGGTCTATGTGCACAATAATAGCCAGGTGAAGAAGGGCGATCTGCTGTATGAACTCGACCCGACGCCGTTTATAAATAAGGTGGAAGCCGCGCAGATAGCACTGGAACAGGCGAAACTGAGCAACCAGCAGCTGGATGCGCAGATTGCCGCCGCGCAGGCGAATCTGAAAACCGCGCAGCTCACCGCCCGCAACGATCGCGTGACCTACGATCGTTATCAGCGTTTAAGCACGATGCAGAACGTTTCGCAGTCGGATCTCGATAAGGTGCGTACCACCTGGCAAACCAGCGAGCAGTCAGTGAGCGCACTTAACGCGTCTATTCATAACCTGCAAATTCAGCGCGGTGAGCGCGATAATCATCGCAACGTCACCATCCAGAAATACCAGAATGCGCTGGAAGAGGCGCAGCTTAATCTTGGCTGGACAAAAATCCGCGCCGAAGAGGATGGTACAGTCAGTAATCTGCAATTAAGTCCTGGCCTGTTTGCCAACGCCGGTACGGCGGTCATGGCGGTCGTGAACGATCATACGGACATCGTCGCCGATTTCCGCGAAAAAAGCCTGCGTCACACCAAAACCGGCACCGATGCGGCGGTCGTGTTTGATGCCTTGCCGGGTAAAGTGTTTAGCGCAAAAGTGACCAGCAGCGACGCCGGGATTTTAGCTGGCCAGGAAGCGGTAAACGGCCAGCTTTCCCAGCCCGATACCTCCACGCGTTGGGTGCGTGACGCCCAGCGTATGCGCATCCACGTGGCGCTCGACGAAACGCTTGAGCAAACATTGCCGACCGGGGCTCGCGCCACCGTTCAGCTCTATAACAGCGATGGACCGTTCGCCCGCTTTTTCTCCGGGGCGCAAATCCATCTTGTGAGCCTGTTGCACTATGTCTATTAAAACACTCGCTCAGGTCTTCACGCCGCACGGCAATATCGTCTACACGGCGAATGATTTTCGCCAGACGTTGCGCACCGTGTTCACCGGCATGACGGCGCTGAGTATCTCGACATTTTTCGATACGCAGTACGGGGTGTTTTTTGTCGTCTTCCCCATTCTGCTGGTATCGCTGGTTCCGGTCTTTAACGGCCATATCGCCCGACAGTTTTTGCTCAGTGCGGTGCTGAACTGCATCGAAATGGTGATTATCGTCGGCTATTTGATTGAATGGCCGCTGATCATGACCATCGTCGTTTTCGGTATGTATGTGATGCGTTTCCGTTTCATGAGTAAGGGGCCGCTGTTCCTGTTCGGCTCGATGGGCGTGGTGTGCCAAAGCGTAATGCTCAATTTTATGAGCTACCCGACCACCAACTGGCACACGCTGCTGTTCTCCAATATGGAGGCCAGCGTGATGGCGGTGGCGCTGAGCGCCCTGTTCCACTATCTCATTCCCGATGTTGAACCGCGTAAGCCGCCGCCGCTGATTGAAAAAGACGCCGCGCGCGTGCGCCATGAATCGCTGCTGTCGGGTACGGTGGCAACGATGCTGTTTATCGTCTTTCAGATAAGCGATTTACAAGATTCATTGTCGGCGCTGATGGCGGGGATCTTAATTCTCTTCCCGATGCACTATCGCGGTTCGGTGGTCAGTTCCCTGTGGCGCGTGGTCGGCGTGGTGCTTTCGTGTCTGTACATTCTGGTGGTACAGCTGATTTTGTACGATCACAGCAGCCACATGATTCTGATGATGCCGCTGATCGGGCTGGGCCTGGCATTCAGCGCGCGGATGCACGTGATGGAAAAAGTGGGGGCTGGCGTCGGTTTTGCCAGCATCACCACCATCGGCATTATGTTCGGCCAGAACCTTCAGCCGGACCAGGATCTGGTCTTCAGTGATATGTACCGTGTGACGTCTGTAACCGTTTCGTTATTAGGGACGCTCACCATGGTATTTCTGGTGCACCGTATTTTGAACTGCTTCCAGGCAACGCGTTTTATTGTGAAGTAGCGCACTTCCTGTCTCAGACGTTGCCGCGCGTTTGTGCTTAGAATAGCTCCCCCCGTAATGGATGGAGAAGGACGATGTGGCAAACGCGCGCGCTGGAACTCAATAATCAGGAGTTCTGGAACTGGGATAAAGCCTGTGAATTAGTGAAGTGGGCCATCAATCACCACTTCAATACGGTGATTGTCGGCCAGGCTAATTTGTTCGATAAGCTGGTCTCGCCAAAAGGCTACACGCCGCATCAATACAACGATGGCCTCTCCAGCCATCAGCGCGCCCGCTGTGTTTACCTCAACCGCCTTGCCGGTTTCTGCCAGCAGCATGGCCTGAAATTTTATCTGCAGGCTAAAGAGCTTAGCTTCCCCGTTGACCTGTTGGCGGCGCACCCTGAACTGCTGAATAAAAAAGGTGGTGTGCATTTCGACGCGGAGTTCTGGTGTCGCTATCTGGCAGACAAAATGACGCTACTGTGTCAGCGCATTCCGCACATCAGCGGCCTGCTGGTGGCGCTCTCTAACACCGATGGCTTGCTGCCAATTTCGCGCCCTAACTGGGAACTGACCGGGCACGACGATCCTTCACCGCATATCGATCCGCGCAGTTTATCGCTTTATAGCCAGTGCTTCAGCGCAATGGCGCGGGCGGTGATGCGCGAAGATAAGCATCTGGTGCTGCGTGCGTTTCCGGCGGGCAATCACGATATCAGCAACGTTCTGGAAGCCATCAGCACGTTACCGGAAGCCGTTTCCGTCTCGATTAAAATCACCCCGGAACGATTCTGGCCCAACTTTCCCAATAACCCGGCGCTGCAATCGGTACAAAACCGCGATGTGTGGGTCGATCTCGATCTGGTCGGTGAAGAAGTGGGTTGGGGGATTTTCCCGTTTCCGCGCATCGACGAGTTGCAGGGGCGTTTGTTGTGGTGTCGGGGGAATCCGGCGATTCGCGGCGCGGTGTGCAAAGCCAGTTGGGAAGGCGTGGATAACCACTGGATTATGGGCACGTTGAGTGAGTGCAACCTCGTCGCCTGTAGTCAGTTGCTGGCGCACCCGGAAAAGGCCGTGACCCGCACCTCGCTGATGATGCATTGGCTGGATGAATCTTACGGTTGGCGTCCAGATGATGAGACGTTCACTGAATTTCAAACGCTGTTAGAGCAAGCCGGGCAGGTTCTCTATCACGCCATTTATGTACGCGACCACGTTTTCCATCGCCACAGCCAGGTGCCGGAAAGCTACGGTCAGGGCGTCTGGAGCCTTTACGGCCAGCTCAACCGTAACCACTGGCTGCCGGGCTCTGAGCGGGATATTGCCTTCACCCCCCATGATGTCGCGACTGCCGGGCGTAATTTGTCGTTGATTGCCAAAGAAAAAGATGAAGCCTGGCAGGAGGCGCAAACGCTGCAAACCGAGGCGATTGCGTTTGCGCAGCGCGCGGCGTTCCCACACGCACTGGCTCGCCGCTGGCAGGAGGAGTGGCAGGGTTTTGCCCTGTATTGCCAGCTGTTTATGCATGCGCAAAAGGCCTTTTTCACCCTGCATTACGCCACGGTGGTGGAGAATAACTGGAGCATGCGCGAGATTTGCCAGGTGAATATTCAGGAGCTTTACCGCTGCGCCGTCGAAATGGACACCTTTTGCGCGAAGCATCCCGACGCATCGCCAGGCCTGCACGTTATCTTTGACGCATCGCGCGTGCGGGCACTGGCAGACAGCCTGCATCATCAGCTGACTCAGCTAAAAGCGTGATTTAAATCACATCGAAAAGCGACGGATCGCGGAATAAATGCGATCCACGCCGTTTTCACCCCCTACGGCAAACAGCAAAATGTGATGAAAGTCTCATTGCTTTCCCTGCTCATCGCGGGATTGTGAATCTCCGGGCAGATCCATAAAACCTCGCGTTCACTCACATAGCTCCAACGGCCCTGAATCCTGATGATACGGCGCTAACACAAGCGTAGTGAGTGAGGAGAGAACATGAGGCTGGCAGCGGGTGACGCAGTCATGCGTTTTGCAGTTTCAGCGCCGCTTAATGAGCGATTTGCTGAATTTTACACGGGGGAAACCCTTGATGCGTCAACAGGGTATGTGGTGATGGAAGATGCCGTGCCGGAACAGACCTCATTCTGCCGTCGCGTATTTTGCGAGACCACCGCCCAACGCGCCGTGCCGCTTACCCGCGCGTTGCCTGCCAGCTATACCGTACAGGCGGACGAAAGCGGAACGGTTCACTTCTCGCTGTTTAAACCGGTCGCCACACACAGCCAGCGCTGGCTGTACGTCAACCTTCATGCCGATCAATCAGGTGAGTACGCATTTCAACTGGCGACGTGCGGCGGTGTGCGTATTTGGGTTAACGGCGCAGAATCCGCCCGCTTTACACCTTTTACCCGCAACAGGCTGCAAATTTGCCAGGTTAACTTGCCGCTCCAGCAGGGCGAGAACTCGCTACTTATTCATCTTGAAGAACTCTGCGAGCGTGAAACGCAGTTTGTGCTGCGCATGATTTATCAGGGCAAGAAGCCGATCGACGCGCGCCTTGATGAACAGGATGACGCGCTCCCTGTGTACCAACGCGCTACCGCCGAACCGACCGAAGACGAAGGCGACGCGTTGCTGGCAATGCTCAGGCAGGGGAACGCAGGCGAGCAGGCGCAAGCGCTGCTGGTACGCCTGTTACAGCGGGTCAGCGCCCGGGAAGAGGGCTCAAGTTCCGCGCTTATTTCACTGTTGTGGGTCTGGCATGACTATCACGGTGACATTTTTGCGCCGGTGCTGTGGCGTCGCGTGCGCTCAGCGATATTAGGTTATCGCTACTGGTTTGACGAACTGGGTAACGACGTCATGTGGTTTACCAGTGCAAACAACGCCTTAAGCTTTCACACCGCGCAGTATCTCGCCGGGCAGATGTTCCGGGATGAACGCTTCACCGCTTCTGGCCGACTCGGGCGCGAACAGCAGGCGATCGCCGCGCAGCGCCTGGCGTACTGGTCGGTAAACGTCGCCCCGCAGGATGGCGCTTATCCCAGCCTGCGCGCACTGTCGCAACTGGCGGACGACGCCGGGCTTCGCGCACGCGCACAGCGTCTGCTCACCAGCAATCTTTCTCTAACGTCCTCACAGGCAGGAGCCGCATGATGCGCCACGCTGAATTACATCAAATTCTGGAACAGGTCGTGCAGGGCTTCTGTCGCCTGAAAAATATTGGCGAAGTGAGCAGTGGCGACGGGTTTGCCATCCACTTTGAAGAGTGGGAATGGGAGGTGGGCGTTGGCCTGTACGGCTTCTGGCAGTATGCGTTATCGCAGAAGGATGCCGGGTTGCAGCAGTCGATTCTCGCCTGGTATGAAGGACAACTGGCGAAAGGGCTGCCCGCAGTACAAATCAACACCACCGCGCCGATGATCGCGCTCTCGCTGGTCGCCGGACACACGGGCCGCGCAGATTTGCTGAAGGTCGTCAACGACTGGGCGGATTCGCTGCTGCAAACGCTGCCAAAAACGGAGGAGGGCGGTTTTCAGCACGTCGTCAAAGAGCAGCCAAACACCGGGCATCTGTGGGATGACACGCTGTTTATGACCTGCCTGTTCCTCGGCTCGGCGGGTGTGGTTCTTAAACGAAAAGACTTGATCGACGAAGCGTCGTATCAGTTTCTGCTGCATACCCGCTATCTCAGCGAACCGGCCAGCGGCCTGTGGTATCACGGCTGGACGTTCGTCGGTCAGCATCACTTCTCGGGCGCGTTCTGGGCGCGGGGGAATGCGTGGATCACTGTGGCGATCCCGGAATTTATCGCTCTGCTCGGCGACAGCCTGGACGCCAGCGTGAAGCGTTATCTTTCGCAGGTCGTGGCGCGGCAGGCGAAAACCCTGTGCCAGATGCAGGCTGAAAACGGCATGTGGCACACGCTGGTGGACGATCCGCTCTCGCCGCAAGAATCGTCCGCCACGGCGGGGATCGCCTACGGCATGTTACGCGGCGTGCGGATGGGGATTCTGGACGCTGGCGTTGCCGATTCGGCGCTGCGGGCATGGGACGCATTGCGCGATCGCATTGATGAACGCGGGATCGTACTGGAAGCCTCGAAAGGAACGATGGTGGGGCCGGATCTGCAATACTACTGTGATATTGCAATGGCCCCGGTGCCGTACGCGCAGGCGCTGATGATGCTGCTGTTGCTGGAGTTGCAGCAGGGGGAGTGGCTGGCCTAATTGTGCCTGGGTTTTGCCGGATGCGGCTGCGCCTTATCCGGCCTACACGGAGGCAATCTGTAGGTCGGATAAGGCGCTAGCCGCATCCGACATCGCCGCCTAAATGAGCGCAGGTATCTGCGACAACAGCCACAATACCAGCCCGATCGTCCCACCGACCAGCGTCCCGTTGATACGAATAAACTGCAGATCTTTCCCGATGTTGAGCTCGATCTGCCGTGACATATCGCGCGCATCCCAGCTCTTTACCGTGTCGCTAATATGGCGGGTGAGGAACGCGGAGAACTCCGGTGCCACGCGCATCGCCGCCTGTTCCAGATGGTTGTTGAGCGACTCACGAAGTGCGGCGTCGTGAATTAACGTCTCGCCAAACCATTGCCCCGCTTCGGCGATCCGCGTTTTCACCCGTGAATCGTCAGAGGTCATATCGTCCTTAATCCACTGACGATAATCGGCCCAAATCTGCCCCAGATAGCGGTTAAACGCCTCATCGTTTTTCAGATAGCTTTTAATGTTCTCCGCTTTGGCTTCCATCTCCGGTGACGTTTTCAGGTTCTCAATAAAGCGGAAAATCACCCGATCAAACGCCTGGCGGATCTGATGATGGCGATTCTCGGTAATATCGTCGAGCACCGAGTCCACCGCATCGGCAACCAGATCCGCCCCCTGATCGCCCAGCCACTCTGTTGGCAGGATCCGCGCTTTGATCGGATGCTCCTGCTCCATCCAGTGTACGATCATCTGTGCTATCACATCGCGCGTGCTCTCCTTACGCAGCAGCGCAATCAACTGCGCCACCAGAGAATCAAGCAGCTTCTGATGGCGATTATCTTTGGTCATGCTCTCAAGGATCACCGCGCTGGTCTGGGTAAGATCGACCTTATCAATCGCCTTATGCACCGCGCGTTTCAGCAGCCCCTGTACCCGTGAATCATCGGTGAGTTCGATAAAACCGCTCATCACCTTCACCAGGTTTTGCCCCACGCGCGCCGCGTTCTCCGGTTGGCTGAACCAGTTGCCGATGAGCAATGCCGGTTCATGACGGCGGATAAGGGCCACCAGCGATGGCGTGTCGAGAAATTTTTCCTGCACGAACTGACCGAGGTTGTCGCCGATTCTGTCCTTATTACGCGGGATAATCGCCGTATGCTGCGAAATAAACGGCAGCGGCACGCGACGAAACAGCGCCACCACTGCAAACCAGTCTGCCAGCGCGCCGACCATCGCCGCTTCGGAGATAGCCTTTAACGCGCTGACCCACGGCGAAGGCGGCAGCATCAGCGTTGTGATAAAAATGGCTGCGGCAATCAGCAGCAGCGACAGCGCCAGCAGCTTGGCGCGTTTGAGTTCAGTCTGTTTTTCCATAGAGGTAAGCATATAGCCTGACGGCAAGAACGTCATGTTAGCGGCTGAAGTGGCTTGTGAATTTACGAGACGCCTTCCGGGTAAATGTCGTCGTTGCAGGCGATGAAAAACTTTTTGCGAGGTGTTACGTAGAGACTGACATTGCCAGGTGAAGCCGCTTCAGACCTGCGTTAGAGTCCCGACACTTTCACAACAGGCAAGGGACAGCCATGGCAAAAAATAGCAGTACGACGCCCCATGATGCGGTGTTCAAACAGTTTCTTCATCAGCCTGATACGGCGCAGGATTTTCTCGACATTCATCTGCCCGCGCCGTTGCGCAATCTATGCGACCTGAATACGCTCAAACTGGAATCCGAAAGCTTCATCGAAGAGGATTTACATAAGTGCTACTCCGATGTGCTGTGGTCAGTACAAACCCAGGATGGGCAGGGATACATTTATGTCGTCATCGAACATCAAAGTTCCCCTGATGAATTGATGGCATTTCGCTTATTGCGTTACACGGTTTCCGCAATACAGCGGCACCTTGAAGCGGGGCATAAAACGCTACCGCTGGTAGTGCCGATGCTCTTTTATCATGGCGAAAAAAGTCCGTATCCGTACCCCATGTGCTGGCTCGATCTCTTCCCCCATCCCGATGTGGCGAAGGCGCTCTATACCACTGATTTTCCGCTGGTTGATATCACCGTTACCGACGATGACAAGATTATGCAGCACCGCCGTATTGCGCTACTGGAGCTTATCCAGAAGCATATTCGCCAGCGGGATCTCACTGTGCTGGTGGAGCAACTGGTTGCACTTTTGGCATTGGGATACACTAGCGACACCCAGGTGAAAACGCTGTTTAACTATATTTTCCAGTACGGCGGAGCGGCTCGCGCCAGCGCGTTTTTTCGCGAAATGGCGGAACGCTCGCCAAAGCATAAGGAGGAGCTGATGACGCTTGCTGAGAAGTTACATGAAGAGGGAAAAGTTGAGGGTTTACAGATAGGCCGCCAGGAAGGTCGACAAGAGGGACGTCGCGATGAAGCGTTAAGAATTGCCCGTTCTATGCTGGCGAATGGGTTTGATCGCCACGCGGTGATGAAAATCACCGGCTTGTCAGCAGAAGATTTGCAGGCCGCCGCACACTAATTACGATTATGCCGAATGGGGGGAATCTCTGTTCGGCATCCTTCTTTTTTCTTAAAATCACGCCCTATTTCCTCAGAACACTCCGTTTCTCCTCCTGACCCAGATATCTCAACTACCCTTAATACTTTGAATGGCATTTTTGACTGCTTTCATCACTTAACCAGGAGCGAGATATGGCCTATCAGACAGTAAATCCTGCTAATAACCAACTGATTAAAGAGTACCCCCCACACAGCGACAAGGATATTGAGGCCGCGCTGCAAAAAGCCGATGCGCTTTATCACTCTGAGTGGGCGAAGGGTGACATCAGTCAGCGTCTGCCCGTTTTGCATAAGCTGGCCGATCTTATCGACAGTCGTGTCGAGGAACTGGCCAAAATCGCCAGTCAGGAGATGGGCAAGCTTATCGAACAGAGCCGTGGCGAAGTGAAACTGTGCGCGCAGATCGCCCGCTATTATGCGGACAACGCGAAGCAGTTCCTTGCACCCGTTCCGTATAAAACCGAGTTTGGCGATGCATGGGTGGAGCACCATCCGATTGGCGTGATCATGGCGGTTGAGCCGTGGAACTTCCCGTACTACCAGTTAATGCGCGTACTGGCTCCAAACCTGGCCGCCGGTAACCCGGTGCTGGCAAAACATGCGAGTATCGTGCCGCACTGTGCCGAGACCTTTGCGCATCTGGTGCGTGAAGCGGGCGCGCCGGACGGCGCATGGACCAATCTGTTTATTTCTTCCGATCAGGTGGCGAACATCATCGCCGATCCCCGCGTTCAGGGCGCGGCGCTAACCGGTTCAGAAAAAGCGGGTAGCGTGGTCGCTGCGCAGGCCGCGAAGCACGTCAAAAAATCGACCCTCGAACTGGGCGGGAACGATGTGTTCGTGGTGCTGGATGACGCCGACCTCAACAAAGCGGTGAAAATTGGCGTACAGGCGCGGCTTAACAATGCCGGGCAGGTCTGCACCGCGGCGAAACGCTTTATTCTGCATGAGAAAATTGCCGACAAATTCCTTAGCGCATTCACCGACGCGTTCAGCAAAGTGAAGGTCGGCGATCAGATGGATGCCTCAACCCAGCTTGGCCCACTGTCGTCGAAAGACGCACTGGAAACGCTGACCAAACAGGTTGATAACGCAGTGAAAAACGGCGCGAAGCTGCACTTTGGCGGCAAGCCGCTGGAGAGCAAAGGCAACTTCTTCGAGCCGACGATTCTGACCCACATCACCCGCGACAACCCGGCCTATTTCGAAGAGTTCTTCGGCCCGGTGGCGCAGATTTATGTGGTGAAGGATGACGACGCGGCGGTGAAACTTGCCAATGACTCCCACTACGGCCTCGGCGGCGCGGTATTCAGTGAGGATATTGAACGCGCCAAACGCATGGCCTCGCGGATTGAAACCGGGATGGTCTATATCAACTGGCTGACCGACACCGCCGCAGAACTGCCATTTGGCGGCGTGAAGCGCTCCGGGTTCGGGCGCGAGCTGTCGGATCTGGGGATTAAAGAGTTTGTGAACCAGAAGCTGGTGGTGGTGAAGAAATAAGTTGCAGGTCAATGGCGCAGCGCCGGATGCGGCTGCGCCTTATCCGGCCTACGGGTGCAATGGTGTTGTAGGTCGGATAAGCAAAGCGCATCCGACACGCTTACGCCAGCTTTCGTATCTTACCCGCACCGCTTGCCCTTCAGGTCACAACAAACTGCCACACTATCCAGCCGCCAAAACCTATCAGGATGCCGCCTGCCGCACGCTCAATTTTCCAAATCAGGCTGCCTAATCGGCGTTGAACCTGTGGCAGGGCGATAAGCATGATCAGCAGTAAGTCCCACAGCAGAACCACGCTGGTCATCCACACTCCACAGGTAGCTTGCTGCGCTAAAGTGACGCCCGGGCCCAGGAGTGCAGTCATCAGCGCCAGATAAAACAGCGCATTTTTCGGATTCAGCAACGAGGAGCCCAGGCCAAGAAGCAGCTGGCGTGGCAGCGAAGGGCGCGCTGATTCAGTATGCTCCCACGCCACTTGTCCGGCGCGGCTTCGCAATAGTTGACGGCCCACCCACAGCAGATAGGCGGCTCCCAGCAGCTCGATGACGGTGAACAGCAGCGGCACCTCGCGAAGCAGGCCAGAGCCGATAACGACCAGCAGAATATACAGCCCGTTACCTGCCGCAATGCCCAGGCATAGCCCGACGCTACCGCGCAGCCGATAGCGCACGGCATAGCCCACCAGTAAAAAGAAGTCCGGCCCGGGGCTGAGTAGCGCCATAAAATGCGCCAGCGCCAGCGCGGGAAACGCCGGAGGAAATAACGTAGTGACCTGTTCCATAGCGACCTCAGTAAAAATACGGAGGTCAGCTTATGCCTGCTGACGCGCTAATTATTGTCGGATATTGATCGCCCAAGCGCGTACTGCCGTGGCGTGGCTGCCGTGTAGTTGACAAAGGTTTTGTGGAAATGGCTCTGGTCGGCAAAACCGCTCTGGTAAGCGACATCGGCGATATCGTCTCCGGCACGCAGCCGCGCTTTGGCGTATTCCACTCGCGAGACGTTGAGAAAGCTGCCGGGAGTCAACCCCGTGTCCTGTTTGAAGGTGCGAATCAAGGTCTCTTTACGCAGCGAGAATCGTTGCGCGAGCTCGTCAAGAGAGGGCGGAAACACCGGGTCGGAGAGCAGCGCCTGCTGAACCTGCTGGCTGGTCGGGCGCAACATATCGCCTGCGCCTACACGTAGCGTGAGGGCGCCTAACAGCGCATTCACCGACGCGGTGGACATCGTTTCAACTACGGCAAGATAAAGCCCGAACAGCGACGGGCTACGAATATGCTGCTGTGCGAGAGGCAGCGTAGACTCCAGATAGAGCATATGGTAGCTGCGCGCCTGCCCCTGCACCGGGTTACAGCTATGGGGTGCGCCTGCGGGAATAACGATGATGTCGCCGGGGTTCAGCAGATACTCCTGGCCGTGGCAAAGGCAGCGTGTTTGCCCTGCCAGAATGGCACCAATGGAGAGCTGGCCGTGGCTATGGCGTTTATAGGGCTGCGTGCTTTGCCAGGTACTGCGTAGCTCCAGCCCTGGATGGCGAGTAAATGTTTGCTGAATGTCGCGTGCGGTGGTCATAGGATCGTCCGGACAGTTTTGGGTTTTTATATCACACTCCGGGATACAGGTGGCGGTTGAGGAATATTACTCGCCATAAGTCGTTGATGAATGGCGCAGCGCCGGATGCGGCTGCGCCTTATCCGGCCTACAACGTCTTACTTCCGCAACCCCGCAAACGCCGCCCGAATCTCTTCTTCCGGCAACTGAATCCCAATAAACACCAACTGACTGCGCGGCGTTTCATCGCCCCACGGCCTGTCCCAGTCGGCGCTGTAGAGGCGTTGTACGCCCTGGAACAGCAGGCGGTTCGGTTCGCCGTCGATCCACAGCATCCCTTTGTAGCGAAGCAGTTTATCGGCGAATTGCAACAGCAGGTTTTCCATCACGCGCGACACTTCGCTGATATCGACCGGGTAATCCAGTTCCACCACAATCGACGACACATCATTCTGCTTATCCGCCATAAAGTGGAAGCGCGGCTTGCTCGCCAGCACGTTCTCTTCCAGCATAAACCCGCTGGTGTTGAAGAGTTGATCGAGATTGATATCACCGTGAACGACGGTGTAAATCGGCGCGCGGGCGTTGATGCGCGCCAGACGTTCGCGCAGCTTCTCGGTGTCGCCTGCGACGTCGGTTTTGGTCAGCAGGATGCGGTCGGCGTAGCCAATCTGTGACTGGGCGATAGTGAACTGGTTCATCTGCTCGTCGGCGTGAACCGCATCCACCAGCGCAATTACGCCGTCCAGCAGGTAGCGCTCGCACAGGTCGTCATGAGAGAAAAAGGTCTGAATAATTGGGCCAGGGTCGGCCATGCCGGTGCACTCGATCACCAGGCGGTCGAATTCAATCTCGCCGCGATCGCGGCTGTCGAGCAGGTCGAGCAGGGCGTCTTCCAGTTCGTTAGCGCGGGAGCAGCAGATACAGCCGTTGGTGAGCGTCTTGATTTGTGTGGCGCGGTCGCCAATTAGCTGGGTATCAACAGAAACTTCGCCGAACTCGTTTTCAATGACGGCGATTTTGAAGCCATGCTGTTCGTTGAGGATATGACGCAGCAGGGTGGTTTTGCCCGCGCCAAGAAAACCGGTAAGTAGGGTAACTGCAATCGGGGTCATGTTCTCTCCTTCTAACAGCAGCGCATGCCGCCTTTTCCGTCTCCACCGTAGCGCGCCTGTTGCCGCTCGCGGAAGAACTCTTCGTAGGTCATGTACGGCTTGTCCGGATGCGTGGCTTTCATGTGTTCGACGTAGTTGTCGTAGTCCGGGATGCCAATCAGCATCTTCGCCGCCTGACCGAGGTATTTTTTCGCCTGACCTAAGTTACCAAACATTGTGCCATCCAGATATACACGTCATCCTTCAAGCTGCCTCTGCGTTGGCTGCGCTCGTTCACCCCAGTCACGTACTTATGTACGTGACTGGGGATTCACTCCCTTGCCGCGTGACTCGGCTTACAGCCTCGCCCCTTCGGGGCCAGCGCAAGCGCTGTTCAAAACGCTAACCGCGTTTTGTGATGCAACTTGAAAGATTTGTGTGTATGAATAAAGCCCGGCGAGTCATCTCTGACGGGCCGGGGGGCGCGTTTTCCCTCACCCCGGCCCTCTCCCAAAGGGAGAGGGAGGGTTTGGCAAATTAATGGTGTGAAGAAGTCTTCACGCCGCCTTCCGGTACAGGAACATAAGGTGTTTCCTTGTCGGAGCGTTCTTCGTTATTACGCACCTGCATCCAGGTTTTGAAACCGTAGAAGATGATGCTGTACACCACCACCAGGAACAGAATACTCAGGCCTGCGTTGGTGTAGTTGTTGATAACGATGTGGTTCATGTTGGCGATTTGCTGCGCCGTCAGTTCACCACCTGCTGCAATTTTCGCTTTGTACTGGCTCGCCATGTAGAAGAAGCCTTCCATCTGCGGGTTGGTGCTGAACAGTTTCAGACCCAGCGCCCAGGTGGTGCAGACCAGCAGCCAGAATGCCGGGATGATGGTAACCCAGACATATTTGCTGCGTTTCATCTTCACGAGGATAACGGTGCCGAGAACCAGCGCCACAGCGGCCAGCATCTGGTTAGAGATACCGAACAGCGGCCACAGGCTCTTCACGCCGCCCAGCGGGTCGACAACGCCCTGATACAGCAGGTAGCCCCACAGGCCTACGCAACCTGCGGTCGCCACAACACCTGCTACCAGAGAATCGGTTTTCTTCAGGAACGGAATGAAGTTGCCCAGCAAGTCCTGCAGCATGAAGCGGCCCGCACGGGTACCGGCGTCCAGCGCGGTGAGGATGAACAGCGCTTCAAACAGAATACCGAAGTGGTACCAGAAGCCCATGTCCGCCCACGGCAGCACTTTGTGGAACACGTGTGCGATACCGACTGCCAGAGTTGGTGCGCCACCGGCACGGTTCAGAACAGACGGTTCACCGATGTCTTTCGCGGTTTGCAGGATCTCTTCCGGCGAAATCACGAAGCCCCAGGAACTGACCGTTGCCGCTGCGTGAATGGTCACTTCTTTCAGCTGCGCCGCAATCATGGCCGCGTTTTCACCGCCCATTTCGTGCAGGTTCGGCATGGTGATGCCAAGGCCCGCAGGCGGGGTGTTCATTGCAAAGTAGAGACCCGGTTCGATGATGGATGCTGCAACCAGCGCCATAATCGCCACGAAGGACTCCATCAGCATTGCGCCATAGCCGATGAAACGCGCGTCGGTTTCACAGGCCAGCAGCTTCGGCGTGGTGCCGGAGGAGATCAGCGCATGGAAGCCAGACACTGCACCACAAGCGATAGTGATAAACAGGAACGGGAACAGCGCACCTTTCCACAGCGGGCCGGTACCGTCGATATACTGGGTCACGGCTGGCATTTTCAGATCCGGGTTGAGGATCACGATGCCGATTGCCAGGCCAACGATAACGCCGATTTTCAGGAAGGTGGCGAGGTAGTCGCGCGGTGCCAGAATCAACCAAACCGGCAGCAGAGCGGAGATAAAGGCATAACCGATCAGCGTGAAGGTGATGGTGGTGTCTTTAAAGGTCAGCGCCGGGCCCCAGTACGGGTCGTGGGCGATGACGCCACCGAACCAGATAGAGGCAACCAGTAACACAATACCGATAACGGAGACTTCACCCACGCGGCCCGGGCGAATAAAGCGCATGTAGATACCCATAAACAGCGCAATCGGCACGGTCGAGCAAACGGTGAACACACCCCACGGGCTTTCGGCCAGGGCTTTCACCACGATCAGCGCCAGCACCGCCAGGATGATGATCATAATCAGGAAGCAGCCGAACAGGGCGATAGAGCCCGGCACGCGGCCCATCTCTTCTTTGACCATCTCACCCAGCGAAGAACCGTTACGGCGCGTGGAGATAAACAGCACCATAAAGTCCTGCACGGCACCGGCAAGCACCACGCCTGCCAGCAGCCACAGGGTACCCGGCAGGTAACCCATCTGGGCGGCCAGCACCGGCCCAACCAGCGGGCCCGCACCGGCGATAGCCGCGAAGTGGTGGCCGAACAGCACGTAGCGGTTGGTCGGCACGTAGTTCAGGCCATCATTGTTAATGACCGCCGGCGTCGCACGCGTTGGGTCGAGTTTCATCACCTTCTGGGCGATGTAGAGGCTGTAGTAGCGATACGCCACCAGATAAACAGAAACCGCCGCGACCACGATCCACAGGGCGCTAACGTGTTCCCCCCGACGTAATGCCACAACGGACAGGCAAAACGCGCCGATGATTCCAAGAATCACCCAGGGTATGTGCTTGAATAACTTTTTGGTATCCATAGTAAAACCTGGTTTTTTAAGATTAATAATGAGCCGAAGCTGTATGGGTTTTGTGTTTAATGAGTGAGGAGGTATGACTGCTATGCTGATGAGCATCTTGCCAGAGATTTACGCGCGTAAAGTTGGGTAAAGTCGTGAGTGGTTGTATGGGGCGTTAAGCGGTTGTGTGTGGAGGTGAGCGGTTGGGTAAGAAGTGAGCGGGTGGGGAATATGTGATTGAGATCACAGTGTAAATTTTACACCACCACCCTCACCCCGCCCTCTCCCTGAGGGAGAGGGAGAAAACAGCGCAGGACTCAAACCAGGGTGCGGTCGGTTCCCTCTCCCTCAGGGAGAGGGTTAGGGTGAGGGTGTCGGTTTTACACCGCCACCTCCACCTCCATCATCACCGGATGAAAACGGCGCTTAAAGTAAATCAGCCCGTGTCCTTCCTCGCTGAGAATGATGTTCTTAATCTCGACCAGATACACCAGATGCGTACCGATGGTCTGCACCTGGCTTATCTCGCCCTCCAGGCTTGCCAGCGCACCCTTCAGCACCGGTTGCGCCAGCGGCCCTTTTTGCCAGCAGGAGAGGGTAAAGCGCTCTTCCATCGCCATCCCTGTCATCCCGGCGAAGTGGCGCGCCATCAGCTCCTGCTCGTGGTTAAGCACGTTAATACACAACTTACCGTTGCCCTGAAATACCGGGTTCATGGCGCTGTTGGCGTTGATACACACCATCACCGACGGCGGCGTATCGGTTACCGAGCACACCGCGGTGGCAGTGATCCCGCAGCGGCCCGCCTCGCCTTCGGTGGTGACAATATTCACCGCCGCCGACAGGCTGGACATAGCATCGCGAAAGCGTAAACGTTGTTCATCTACTTGCATGGTGGTCTCCCGCTGCATTACTTCAGCAGCTTGTCTAACATGTTGATATCAGCGTTGTTGTGCAGGTGCGGCACGGTCCAGCCGTGTTGGTCGTACTCGGAAAGGCAGCGGTCGACCATCGCCATCATTTTGTCCATGTTGCCGGAGGTCTGCGCCTGACGCAGACATTGCAGGCGGATCTCATCCTGGCTGCCGGAATAGTTGATCTCATACAGCTCATGACGCCCGCCGAACTCGCTGCCGATCGCATCCCACATCAGTTTGAGGATCTTGATGCGCTGGACGTGATCCATACCGTTTGAGCCGCGCACGTATTTCGCCAGATACTGGTCGATCTGCGGGTTATTCAGATCGCGCGCGCTCGATGGCAGGTAGATCAGCCCGCTGGTGACGTTACGCTCAATGATGTTTTTGATCTTCGCGTAGGCCATCGGAGCCATGACGCGGTAGGTTTGCAGGGCTGCGTGATCCGGCAGATACGCGCCGTTGACCCACGGTGTTGCTTCCGAACACATCGAATCACTCAGCGCCCAGAAGGTGTTGCGCCAGGCCACCACTTCACCGAGATCCGCCTGCACGCCGCGGAACTCCAGCGTGCCGGTACATTCGAGGGATTTTTTCAGCAGTGCGGTAATAAAGTCGAGCTTCACCGCCAGGCGCACACAGGCCTGCAACGGATACATACGGGCGAAGCCGCCTTCCATCGTCCAGCGACGGCAGCGATCGAAATCACGGTAGATCAGCACGTTTTCCCACGGGATCAGCACGTTATCCATGACCAGGATCGCATCGTTCTCATCGAAGCGGCTGGAGAGCGGGTAGTCGTACGGGGAGCCGGTTGCGCCCGCGACCATTTCATAAGAGGCGCGGGAAATCAGCTTCACGCCATCGGCATCCATCGGCGCGACGAACATCAGCGCGAAGTCCGGGTTTTCGCCCATCACCTGTGCCGAACCGAAGCCGATCATGTTGTAGTGGGTCAGCGCGGAGTTGGTGGCAACCACTTTTGCACCGCTGACTACGATCCCGGCATCGGTCTCTTTTTCCAGCTTGATGTAAACGTCTTTCACTTGATCGGTCGGTAAATGGCGATCGATCGGCGGGTTAACGATAGCGTGGTTGAAGTACAGGCCGGTTTCCTGAATGCGGGTGTACCAGTTGCGGGCGTTCTGCTCGAACTGGCCGTAGAAGCCCGGGTTGGCGCCCAGCGCGCAGCCGAAAGCGGCTTTGTAATCCGGTGTGCGGCCCATCCAGCCGTAGCTCAGGCGTGACCACTCAGCGATGGCGTCGCGCTGCTGGCGCAGATCGTCCGGGCTTTTCGCCACGCGGAAGAATTTGTGGGTGTAGCCGCCGCTGCCGGTGTCGGTGTTCCAGCACAGGGAATCCTGCATTTCCGGTTTGTGCAGCGCATCGTAGAGTTGCGCGACGGATGCCGCCGCGTTACGGAATGCCGGATGAGTGGTGACATCTTTCACACGCTCGCCGTAGATGTATATTTCACGGCCATCCTGCAAACTTTTCAGGTACTCTTCACCGGTAAACGGACGCTGGGTACTGGCGCGGAAATCTTCAGGTTTCATAGTCAGACTCTCTTTTTGTAATCGGATGGAAAGCCAACGCCAATGGGCGTTACTGGCTTTAATGTTAAATTTGTGTTTTGTTTTTGTTGTTTAATTGAAGCGGTTAGACCGGTATTCGTGAAGAGACTTTTGGGTCAATGACGGGTACTTTTCGGGGAGGTGAGGGTTTTGTGATCGGGCCCTCACCCTAACCCTCTCCCGCAGGGAGAGGGGAGCGATTGTGCCCAATGTGAATGTGAGTGCGCTTTTCTCCCTCTCCCTGCGGGAGAGGGCCGGGGTGAGGGGGTAAACTTACGATACCGGCACTTTCCTTGCCCGGTAAACGCTTGGCGAGCACCCAACTAATCTGTTGAAAAAACGGGCAAAGTACGCCGGATCTTTAAACCCCAGTTGCCAGGCGATGTTATTCACTGCGCTGTCAGAGAACAGCAGTAATCGCTTCGCCTCACGCAGCTGCCTGTCGAAGATCAGCCGTTTCGGCGGGCGGTTGGCGAAACGGCGGCAGATATCGGTGAGCCGGGATTCGGTGATGTGCAGCTCGCTGGCGTAATCCGGCACCGTCCAGTGCTGGTGGAAGTGGCTGTCTATCATCAGGTTAAAGCGCTGGAACAGTTTTAGCTCGCCGCGCATACCGCTGGCGGCGTGGTCATCGAGCCTTGCGTTACGCAGCAGCAGGGTAAACACCGCCTGGGCAAGCAGCGTCAGCGTATGTTCCCGTCCCGGCAGTTGCTCAACTGACTCTCGCTCAATGAGCCGCCAGTAATGTTCCAGCGCCGCCAGTTCATCCGGTTTATCCGCCAGTGATAAGCAGATCCCCGGCAGACCGAAGGTTTCCCGCGTGCCGGGATAAAGCACCTCCAGCAGCGGCCAGATTAAATCCTCATGCACTGTTAACACATGCCCGTCAGCGTCCGATTCGGTGATAAACGCGTGCGGCACTGACGGTGGCGTCAGCACAAACAGCGGCGCTTCTACTGAGTAGCGATGATCGTCAAGCTGAAGCTCGATCTGCCCGGTGAGCAGGAAATGCATCTGGAAATAGTGTTCGTGGCGATGGGCCTGCATATCGCGGCCAAAAAAGGCCGCCATCCGTGCAAAGGACTGATAATGCACATCATCCGTACCCAGACTTTCATCGTATTCGGTGCTGATGTCGATGTTGTAAATCGGGTTCTCACACATGCCTGCTCCTTACGGCGTGGCGCGCGGGCGAGAGGATTTCATCGGAATAGCCCAGATGATGGCTGCCCCGATAACCAGCAACGTTGCCACAAACCACAGGCCGCTGTTAAAGCTGCCGGTCACATCTTTCAGCCAGCCGATCATAAACGGACTGAGCGCCGATCCAATATTGCCGGTGGCGTTGATCACCGCGATACCGACCGCTCTGGCACGCAGGCTGATTGATTGATCCGGGGTAGTCCAGAAAATGGCCATGGCGCTGAACGATCCGGTTGAGGCCATCACGATCCCCAAAAGTTGGATCAGACTGTGATCGGTAGCGGACGCCAGCAGCCAGCCCGCGGCGGCGAACAGATACGGCAGGGCGGTATGATGTTTACGTTCCTGGTGTTTGTCAGAATGCCGGCTCCAGTAGATCATCCCAAGAATGGTACAAATCTGCGGTACGGCGGCGAGCAGGCCGATAGTGATGTTGCTACTGGCCTGGTTAAAGCTTTGCAGGATCTGCGGCGTCCAGATGCTGATGGCGCTTAAGGTGTTGGTCAAGCAGAAGTAGGCGAGGGTGTACATCAACACAATCGGCGTGAAAATCTCGCGCCACAGGCTGCGCTGCTGTGCTGCGTGGTGGCTGATTGCCCCTTCCGGCTGAACCAGGGTCAGGCGATCGTTATCCATCATCTGCTGAAGGTTTTTCTTATCATCAGCGGTTAGCCATTTGGCTTTGTCCGGGGAATCATCAAGATAGAACCACACCATGATACCCAACAGCAGTGAGGGGAAGCCTTCCAGCAGGAACAGCCACTGCCAGCCTTTCAGCGCCATCACACCGTCCAGGGCCAGAATATAACCGGAGACGATGGAACCGAGCGCGGTTGTTACCGGCATTGCCACCATAAACAACGCGTTCGCGCGGGCGCGGAAATAGGCCGGGAACCAGTAAGTGAGATAAAGCAGAATGCCCGGCAGAAAGCCGGCTTCGGTAATGCCGACCAGAATACGCAGCACATAAAGGCTGGTGGGGCCGGTGGCGAACATCGTCGCAGTGGAGGCGATGCCCCACAGCACCATAATGGTGGCGATCCAACGGCGCGCACCGACAATCCCCAGCATGATGTTGCTCGGAATGCCGAAAATTACGTAGGCGGCGTAAAACAGCGTCGTGGCGAGGCCGAACATGGTGGCGCTCAGGCCGAGATCGCGCCCCATCGTTAGCCCGGCAAAACCGATGTTGATGCGGTCGAGAAACGAGAAAATAAACAGCACAAACAGAAAAACGATCAGGCGGCGAAAGAGTTTGTTGATGACCGCCTGCTGGCCTGCCGTCAGCGATTTATGCGCGTCCGCGGGGTTTGGCAGTGCAGATGATGTGTCGCTCATGGCTATTCCTCTAAGGGGATTTTTGTAGGGTACGACAACGGTTCTTGCCGGATGCGGCGTTGCCTTATCCGGCCTACGGTTTGGTGTTGCTGTTTGCCGGATGCGGCGTTGCCTTATCCGGCCTACGGTTTGGTGTTGCTGTTTGCCGGATGCGGCGTTGCCTTATCCGGCCTACGATCTGGTGTAGTTGTAGGCCGGATAAGCGCAGCGCATCCGGCGTCAATACACGCCGGGCTTAATGGCTGTGGCCTGCGCGCCAAACCGGGCGGCGAGCGCTTCGGCGGCGCGGGCGAGCAGGGTGGTGTCGACGCCGACGGCGACAAACAGCGCGCCTAATTCCAGATAGTGTTTCGCCAGTGGCTCATTGGCGATTAAGATCCCCGGGGCTTTACCCGCTTCGCGGATCTGTACGATCGCCTGCTCAATCGCGGCTTGCACTTCCGGATGCTGAGGATTACCGGCATAACCCATATCCGCGCTCAGATCCGCCGGGCCGATAAACACGCCATCCACCCCTTCTACATCCAGGATCTGCGGCAGGTTTTTCATCGCTTCACGGGTTTCGATCTGCACCAGCACGCACATCTCATCGTTGGCTTTTTGCAGATAATCCGGAATACGGTTCCAGCGCGAGGCGCGTGCCAGCGCGCTTCCTACGCCGCGAATCCCGGCTGGCGGGTAACGCGTGGCACGAACCGCTTCACGGGCTTCATCAGCGTTTTGCACCATCGGCACCAGCAACGTTTGCGTGCCAACATCCAACAACTGTTTGATCTGCACCGGATCATTCCACGACGGACGCACCACCGGCAGGCTGGGATAGGGCGCAATCGCCTGTAGCTGGGTGAGCACGGTTTGCACGTTATTCGGCGCATGCTCACCGTCAATCAACAACCAGTCGAATCCCGCCCCTGCCAGCAGTTCGGCGCTGTAGCTGCTGCTCAACCCCAGCCATAAACCGATTTGTGGACGACCCGCTTTCAGCGCCGCTTTAAAGGTGTTTTCCATGGTTCTCTCCTTAAACAAAACGGCAGCTAATGGAACCCATGTTGCCGTAGTCAACGTGGAAGGTGTCGCCCTTGCGCGCCGGAACCGGGCGGGTGAACGATCCGCCGAGAATGATTTGCCCGGCTTCCAGTTGCACGTCATACGGTGCGAGTTTGTTCGCAAGCCAGGCCACGCCGTTTGCCGGATGATTCAGCACGCCAGCGGCGACGCCGGTTTCTTCAATCACGCCATTGCGGTACAGCAAAGCGGAGATCCAACGCAGATCCAACTCATCGGGCTTAATGGGACGACCGCCGAGGATCACCCCGGCATTGGCGGCGTTATCGGAAATGGTGTCGAACACTTTGCGCGGGCGCTGAGTTTCCGGATCGATGTTGTGACAACGGGCGTCGATCAGCTCCAGCGCCGGGATCACATAGTCCGTCGCGTTGTAGACGTCGAACAGGGTACAGTTCGGCCCGCGCAGCGGTTTTGCCAGCACAAAAGCCAGCTCCACTTCGATGCGTGGCACGATAAAGCGATCGGTCGGGATATCGCTGCCATCGTGGAAGAACATGTCATCCAGCAGTGCGCCGTAGTCCGGCTCGCTTATCTGCGAGCTGGCCTGCATCGCTTTTGAGGTCAGGCCAATTTTGTGACCTTTGAGTGTGCGACCTTCGGCGATCTTCAGGCGAACCCATTCGCGCTGTACGGCGTAGGCATCTTCGATGGTGATCTCCGGGTAGTCGAGGGAGATCGCGCGGATCTGTTCACGCTGTTTTTCTGCCTGCTCCAGACGCTGGGCGATCAGGGTGTGAGTTTGTTTGTCGAACATGGCGATATCCTGTGGCATTGCCGGATGCGGCTGTGCCCTTATCCGGCCTACGGTTCGGTGCTGTCTTTTGCCGGAGGGCAACCTGCACCTTACTTAAACAACGCGTGCACGTTGTTTTGTTTAAAATTCAGTACCGGATGAAGCTCTTCAATCTCAAACGACAGTGCCAGCAGGCGGCTCTCCATCAGGGCGGCAAAGTGCGTTTTAATCAGTTCAAACAGCATTTCGCCGACTTCCTGACGGCTTTCCAGGCTGCGCCCCGCACCGATTTTCAACGTCATATGTACGAAGGCGTAATCGCGCTGCCCGTCGGCCATCTGCCAGGTATCGACCCAGTGCACGCGGCTGCGAATGCCTGCCAGCGGGAAGATGCCCGTGGCGGCCAGCGCCGGATTCACTTTGGCAAACAGCCCCGGCAGGTCGGCCTCTTCGCGGATGTTGTCACTGCATTCAACGATAAAGTGCGGCATAAAACGTCCTTACGCGGGAAGCGGGAAAACAGCATTAACCTGGCCGGTGCCGGAGCTTGGGAACAGTTCGGTGATAAATTCGACTTTGCCGTCGTATTTATCCCAGCCGAGCATCCCCAGCAGCATCACCGTGTCGTGCATGTTGCCTTCGCCGTAGCAGTAGTTGGCGTACTCCGGCAGCATGCTGCAAAACTCTTTGAACTGTCCTTCGCGCCACAGCTTTACTACGCGCTCGTCCATCTGGCGGTCGAACTCGCGGGTGTAGCTGTTCATGCCTTCCTCGGCGCGCTGGTCGTCAATAAAGCGGTGCGACAACGAACCGCTGGCAAGTACCGCTACGGTGCCGTCGTACTGTTCGATTGCTTTCAGAATCGCTTCGCCCAGCTTGCGGCTGTCGGCAAAGTCATGAACCGTGCAGAAAGCGGAAATGGAGACCACTTTGAAGTGCTTGTCTTCATTCATGTAGCGCATCGGCACCAGCGTGCCGTACTCCAGTTTCAGGCTGGGGATGTTGTGCGCTTTCGCCCGCACGCCGAGTTTCAGTGCTTCATCGGCGATAAGTTGCCCCAGTGCCGGGTTGCCTTCGTAGTTGTAGGTCATGTCGCGGATAAAGTGCGGCAGCTCGTTACTGGTGTAGACGCCTTCGAAATGATCCGCACAGTTGATGTGATAAGCGCTGTTCACCAGCCAGTGGGTATCGAAAACGATAATGGTATCGACGCCCATTTCCCGGCAGCGCTTGCTGATCTCTTTATGACCGTCGATCGCTCCCTGGCGGCAGCCGTGGTTTTTCCCTGGCAGTTCAGAGAGATACATCGACGGTACGTGCGTGATTTTTGCTGCTAATGCGAGCTTGCCCATATCAGACTCCCCATTTCGGAATTGGATGGTCGCCCATGGAAATGCAGACGTTCTTCATTTCCGCGAACACCTCAAAGCTGTACTCTCCGCCTTCGCGCCCGGTTCCGGAGGCTTTCACGCCACCAAACGGCTGGCGCAGGTCGCGGACGTTCTGGGTGTTGACGAATACCATGCCCGCTTCGATACCGCGTGCCAGGCGCAGCACTTTGCTGACATCCTGCGTCCAGATGTACGATGCGAGGCCATACTCCACGTCATTCGCCAGGCGTAAGCCTTCGGCTTCATCTTTAAACGGCAGCAGGCAGGCGACAGGCCCAAAAATCTCTTCCTGGGCGACGCGCATGCGGTTATCGACATCCGCCAGCACCGTTGGGCGCAGGAAGTTGCCGCCTTTCAGATGCGCAGGCAGGTCGGACGGTTTATCCGGGCCACCCGCCAGCAGGGTGGCGCCTTCTTCAATGCCGAGGCGGATATAGCCGGAGACTTTTTCCCAGTGCTGCTGGCTGATAAGCGCCCCAACCTGGGTATTCGGATCGGTCGGATCGCCCACGCGCAGACGATTCGCGCGTTCGGCAAAACGTTTTACGAATTCCGGGTAGATGCTCTGTTGAATAAAGATGCGCGAACCGGCGGTGCAGCGTTCGCCGTTGATTGAGAAGATGGTGAACAGGGCGGCGTCCAGCGCGCGTTCAATATCGGCATCTTCAAAAATCAGCACCGGCGATTTACCGCCCAGCTCCATAGAGTATTTTTTCAGCCCGGCGTTTTTCATGATGTTGCGCCCGGTGGCGGTGCCGCCGGTGAACGACACGGCACGCACGTCATGATGACGCACCAGCGCATCGCCTGCGGTGGCGCCGTAACCCTGCACCACGTTCAGCACGCCGGCCGGAATACCGGCTTCCAGCGCCAGTTCACCCAGACGATCGGCAGTCAGCGGAGAGAGTTCAGACATCTTCAGCACCGCGGTATTGCCCAGCGCCAGACACGGTGCAACCTTCCAGGTGGCGGTCATAAACGGCACGTTCCACGGTGAAACCAGCGCACAAACGCCTACCGGCTGCACCAGCGTGTAGTTGAGCATCTTGTCATCGACCGGGTAGGTCTTGCCGTTCATCTGTTGGCACACTTCGGCGAAAAATTCGAAATTGTGGGATGCGCGCGGGATCAGCACGTTTTTGGTTTGATGAATAGGCAGACCGGTGTCCGCGGTTTCCATCGCGGCGATCTCCGGCACGTTTTGATCGATAAGATCGCCCAAACGGCGCATCAGGCGCGCGCGCTCTTTCATCGGCAGATTGGCCCATTTCGGAAACGCCTCTTTCGCCGCCGCTACCGCCTGGTTTACCTCCGCTTCACCGCCGGAGGCAACATCTGCCAGCACCTCACCGGTTGCCGGGTTGGTGGTCTGGAAGTAGTCGCTGCCTGCAACGTTTTTGCCGTTGATCCAATGGTTTATCTTTTTCATTTTGCAGTCTCCTCACTGACAATTCGGTTCACAAGACGCCCCACGCCTTCCACTTCCACCACCACCTCATCGCCGGGCACTACGTCGGACAAGCCTTTCGGTGTGCCGGTGGCGATCATGTCGCCAGGGTTGAGGGTCATAAATTCGCTCAGGTAAGCGATCAGGAAGGGTACGCTGAAGATCAGATCGGCAGTTGTGCCTTGCTGGCGTAACTCGCCGTTGACGTAGGTGCGCAGGGTCAGATTATGCGGATCGGGAATGGCGTCTTTCGGCACGATGGTCGACAGCATCGGCGTCAGTCCGTCACGGCTTTTCACCCGCAGGTTCGGGCGATAGTAGTTTTCCAGGTAGTCGCGGATGGCGTAGTCGTTACACACCGTGTAGCCCGCGACATAATCCATGGCATCGGCTTCGCTGACGTTGCGCGCCTGCTTGCCGATCACCACCACCAGTTCCGCTTCGTAGTGCATGTACTCGATGTTGTTCGGGCGCACGGATGTCTGGTTGTCGCCCGTGAGAGTATTTGGCGCTTTCAGGAATACCAGCGGCTCTTCCGGTGGCTTAAATTCCAGTTCGCTGGCGTGATCGGCGTAGTTCAGGCCAAGGGCAAACAGCGTGCCGTGTGGATGCGGTAGCGTTGGGAAGGTTTTGCGTGTGGTCACTTCACGTTCGTTGACTACCGGGTTTTCCAGCGCCGGGAAACCTTCCGCCAGAATGCGCACCTGGTCGCCGGGTTGAATCGCCACACGATTATGTGGCGTGCCAAGCAGGATGGCGTCGCCAGGGTTCAGCGTGGCGAATTCGCTCAGGGCGCTCAGCAACTGCGCGGCGTTGCGTTGTAAGTCGGCGGTATTCCAGTGATCCGCTTCGCGCCCGTTGATTTCGGTAATAATTGTCAGGTTATCGACATCTTTCAGCGCCACCGTTTCGCCTATCGGGCAGAAGCCATCGCGGCATTTGGCTTTGATCGCCGGACGGTAGAAGCTCTCTTCCGGCAGGCTGACGTCGTTCGCCAACGCATAGCCTGCGATGTACTCTGCGGCGTCTTCTTCGCGCACTTTGGTTGCTGTTTTGCCGACAATCAGCGCCACGGTTGCGCCGCTTTGTACCGTTTCGCCCTGCGGGAAAGGAATGGGTTCTCCCACGCTAATCACGGTGTTACGCGGTTTGATAAACCAGACGGCGGTTTTGGGCGGTGTTTTATAGGGCGCTTGCTGGAACGCGTTGTGCCAGGCGTCAATCTGGCTGCGGTGGTTCAGGGCGACGGCGAAGACGGTACCTTTCATTAACCTCTCCTCAGGGCTGGTTCGGTGAGTTTTATTTTCATTAATATGTTAATGATCTCTTTTATTCCTGATCGCGTCGTTTGGCAAAAATAAGTGAAATATTTGTGATGTCATTAACAATAAATTTACAGTTAATTTTATTAAATTCATTAAAATCAATTCATTAAGTTGTTTTTGTGATTTTTCGCAGGCGAGAAAACAAAGAAACCGGTTGCCGAAAAACGCCGCGTTTGCTAATTGTTTCGTTATTAATGATTTTTTGAGTACCGTGGGGAAGAATGATGCACGAATCTTTGACTATCGCACTGTTGCAGGCACGCGAAGCGGCGATGAGCTACTTTCGTCCCATTGTGAAGCAGCATAATTTGACCGAGCAGCAGTGGCGTATCGTGCGCATTCTGGCCGAGAACCCGTCGATGGATTTTCACGATCTGGCATTTCGCGCCTGCATTTTGCGCCCAAGCCTGACCGGTATTTTGACGCGTATGGAACGCGATGGTCTGGTGCTGCGCTTAAAGCCGGTTAACGATCAGCGCAAGTTATTCGTGTCATTGACCAAAGAGGGGCAGGCGCTTTACGCACGCGCGCAAACGCAGGTGGAAGAAGCTTATCGGCTGATTGAAAATGAGTTTACGCCAGAGAAAATGCAGCAGCTTACCGCGCTGCTGGGGGAGTTTATCGCACTGGGAAGTTTGCGCCAGAGCGAAAATAGGGACGATAAAAACTAGCTCGCGCAGAGTAAAAGCGGCGAGTAGAAATTACCGATAATGATGGCGTGTTCCGGCGTTCGCTGAATGCTGAGTAAGCGCTTCTGACCGAGAAGAATACCGGCAGTGTACGCTTCGAAAATTTTATCCGGCACGCGATCGTGGCTAAATCGTTCGATGTTCTGAATGTGAATTTCATACAGGCTATCGTGCAGATTACGCCAACTGAAATTCTCCTGTCGCGAGACGGTATGCATTTTCGCCTTCGCCATCAGGTTGCCGGTCATGATGAAATAGCCGCTGCCGTCCGGGTTGAAATGCATGACCACCTGGCCGTCGAAATTGAAGGGATTATTGTCGCGGCTTTCCTTGAAGTTGAGTTGCCCGAGGCAGTTAAAGGCCAGCGGTTTGGGCTTATTTAGCCACCATAACGTTGCGGCGACCAGCGCGATGTTAATGAGAAGAAAGGCTATTATCTGAAGGGTACGGGACTTCATCGGTCACCACTCATAAAAGTAATTGGTGCTACAGGTGCTGGTACTTTGGCTTGAGCGCGAACACTGAGAAAGCACCAGTCGGCCCTTATCCCCATAAAACAGCGTGTTCTGAATATGCACATAGAATACGGAGTTTTCCAGGCACGATAAGCCGCTGTTTTCTTTGATTTGGCGAGTGAGCGCCACGGCCTGTTTTTGAAAAACATCCGCAATGGGCGTGAAGGTATACACCGGGCAGCCGTCAATCTGGGTCAGTAAATAGCGGGCAGTCACTAGCGGTGACTGTTTTTGCGAGAGATAACTGCCGCAAATGGCCGCAACCACCATCGTCGCGATGCACAACCAAATGGCTAATTTGGGGCGGGAGCGAGGCGCACGCATCGGCACGGGAAGCGCGGGCGCGCTTTCACGGCTGAGGGGGTGCACACTTATCTCGGCATTCAGCATAAAACCTGTTTTCGGTACGGTGATGATAAACGAGGTGCCGGGCATCATACCGTCCAGCAATTTACGCAAGATGCTAATGTATTGATTTAGCGAGTTATTAGAACCCGTCAGACCCCGCTCGTCCCACACGTCTTGCAGAAATTTTTCGCGATCGACCACCATACCATGATGGGCGATTAATAAACTGAAGATATGATTCGCGGTACTGGTCAGCACCTGTCGCTCGTCGTTCTCCTCTCCCTTCAGGGAGAGCGAACCCTCTTCATTGTCATAGATGAGCGCATCAGCGAGCAGATATTTCATATGCGGTAAGAGCATCCGGAATCAAGAAAGCCAAAAGCAAAGTGCCTTTATATTAGCTGAAATTATAGGTCGTTACGTTACCTATAACATTGATCCCAGCAATGATCACCGCGTCCGCATTAGTTGTAGAGAGCCTGGCGTTCCATCAGGTTCATTTTGCGGTTGAATTCGACCAGGGTATCGCAGTGGAATTTATCCATCGCATTGCGCTTGTGGGTATAAATTGTTTTCGGCGATTTATTGAGAATTTGTGCAATGCGCACCAGCGTGAAGCCCTGGCGAATCAGGGAACAGACGCGCGCTTCAGAGCGGGTGAGCTGTTTATCGCGGCGGCGGCGGCTAAAAGTCGGGTTTTTCAACTGTTCTTTTAACTCACTCATTTCCATCCGATCGGAAAGAATGTTCACCCTGTCATCCGGTAACATCACGCTCAGGGTGTCAATCTGCTCGCTTTCCGTAAAGACCAGCCACTTTTGGACAATTGGAGTGGCGTAGATTTCCTGGCACAGCAAACGCTGCTGGCTGTCGCTGGCCTCTTTAATCCACTTAATATCGGCGGCCGGTTTTCCCTGTTGATGCATCAGGTTTTTCACACCTACCCAGAAGAAATAATTGTTACTCAGAACCCGAACCTGATAGCGGGGTTCTGCAAGAGTTAATGCGGTCATCGTCAATTTCACACCCGTTCTGGCCGCGATGGCATTATCGCTGGCTCGGAGAAGAATGAGAAAAAGCCTACCTTGCAGGGGGCGTTTAAAGATATTTATAAATACATTTGGTGTTTATATGGTGATTTGCTCTAATTTATAAGTGTTGTATATGTTTTTCATCTGTTTGGCGTGTGTGCTTGTGCCATTGTTGTTAATTGAAAATTAAGATACGGTTAACTAACCCTGCCGTCTCTGATCAACGTTATCGGAGATGAAAATCATAAAGGAGCGTTTCATGGAAACAGTAAACCTCTCTGTCGATGAGGCTTACGCGCTGGCGTATCACGCGCTTAGCAGTAATGGATTCAGTGAACAACATGCGGCGGTGATTGCGAAAAACGTCACCGCCGGTGAGCGTGATGGTTGTGCATCACACGGTCTGTGGCGTTTGCTCGGTATTGTCGACACGTTGCGCAAAGGAAAAGTGTCCGCCGATGCGCTGCCCACGGTGGTGTCTCAGGCCCCGGCGATTGTGAAAGCGGATGCGCATGGTGCGTATTCGCTGCTGGCATTTGAGCAAGCGCTGCCGCTGTTGATCGAGAAAACGCGGCAATGTGGCATTGCGGCGCTGGCGATCAACCGCTGCGTCCACTTCTCCGCGTTGTTTGCCGACGTAGAACCGCTGACCGACGCCGGGCTGGTGGCGCTGGCGACGACGCCGAGCCACGCCTGGGTTGCACCGGCGGGTGGCACTCAGCCACTTTTTGGTACCAACCCGATAGCCTTTGGCTGGCCGCGGGGCGATAAGCATCCGTTTATTTTTGATATGGCGACCAGCGCGGCGGCGCGTGGGGAAATTCAACTGCATCATCGTGCCGGGAAAGCGATCCCTGAAGGCTGGGGCATCGACAGCGACGGCAATGCCACTACCGACCCGCAGGCGGTGCTGGATGGGGCGATGCTCACCTTTGGCGGGCACAAAGGTTCAGCGCTGGCGGCCATGGTTGAGTTGCTCGCCGGGCCGTTGATTGGCGATATGACCAGCGCAGAGTCTCTGGCGTGGGATAACGGCGCAGGTGGTCTGCCGTACGGCGGCGAATTGATTCTGGCGCTCGACCCGACGCGCTTCCTCGGCGAGGATACCAGTGCGCATCTGGCGCGGGCAGAAACATTATTTAGCGGCATGCAGGCGCAGGGCGCGCGATTACCGGGCGAGCGTCGTTATCAGTCACGCCTGAAGAGTGAAAAGCAGGGCGTAGCTATCACACAGTCGCTTTACGATGATATCCGTGCGTTAAGCGCCTGATGCGCTTCGCTTATCAGGCCTACGCGCGGGTCAAACATAGCGCCAAACCGTAGGCCGGATAAGGCGTAGCCGCATCCGGCAATTCAGGGTTGCACCTTTTCTTAAAGTTTTCTCTTTCCAGGCCGAAAACCGTAATTCGCCAGGAGGAAGAGAAAGCATGTTAAAACGTATCAAGATCGTGACCAGCTTAGTGCTGGTTTTGGTGTTATTTGGACTCTTACAACTCACATCGGGCGGGCTGTTCTTCAACGCGCTCAAAAACGACAAGGAAAACTTTACCGTTCTACAAACCGTTCGCCAGCAGCAGTCTGGCCTCAACGGCAGCTGGGTGGCTTTGCTGCAAACCCGTAACACCCTGAACCGCGCCGGGATCCGCTACATGATGGATCAAAACAATATCGGCAGTGGCGCTACGGTGGCGGAATTGATGCAGGTCGCGCAGAAATCGCTGAGCGATGCGGAAAAGCGTTGGGCCGAGTACGAAGCGATGCCGCGTGACCCGCGTCAGAGCGAGTCGGCAGCGCTGGAAATCAAACGCAACTATGACATCTACCACGGTGCGCTGGCGGAGCTGATTCAGCTGCTGGGCGCGGGGAAAATCAACGACTTCTTCGATCAGCCTACCCAGGGCTATCAGGATAGATTCGAGCAGGCTTATGTTGATTATCTGCAACAGAACGATCGTTTATACGATCTGGCTGTCGCCGATAACAATCGTTCATACGATCAGGCGATGTGGATCTTAGCCGGCGTCATGGTTGCCGTACTGCTGGCGATCGCGATTGTCTGGTTTGGCATCCGTAAAACCCTGATCCTGCCGCTGCAAAGTCTGATTGAAAGTATTCGCCATATTGCCGGAGGCGATCTTGTTCGTCCTATTGATGTGGAAGGGCGCAACGAAATGGGGCAACTGGCCAGTACGTTGCGTCATATGCAGGGTGAACTGGTGCGTACCGTCGGTGAAGTGCGTAACGGCGCGGACGCGATTTATAGCGGCGCGAGCGAGATTGCGATGGGCAATAACGATCTCTCTTCCCGTACTGAACAGCAGGCCGCTTCGCTAGAAGAAACCGCTGCCAGCATGGAAGAGCTGACTGCGACCGTTAAGCAGAACGCCGAGAACGCACGTCAGGCGAGCAACCTCGCACTGAGCGCGTCGGAAACGGCGCAGAAGGGCGGGAAAGTGGTGGATAACGTGGTGCAAACCATGCGTGATATCACCGCCAGTTCGCAGAAGATTGCCGATATTATCAGCGTAATTGACGGCATTGCTTTCCAGACCAACATTCTTGCGCTGAACGCCGCGGTAGAAGCGGCGCGTGCAGGCGAGCAGGGACGTGGTTTTGCGGTAGTCGCGGGGGAAGTGCGTAATCTGGCCCAGCGTAGCGCGCAGGCAGCCCGCGAAATTAAGAGCCTGATTGAAGACTCGGTTAGCCGTGTTGATTTAGGTTCGACGCTGGTGGAAAGCGCCGGTGAAACAATGGATGAGATTGTGAATGCGGTGACCCGCGTGACCGATATTATGGGCGAGATTGCGTCTGCGTCTGATGAGCAGAGCCGGGGCATCGACCAGGTCGGGCTGGCGGTGTCGGAGATGGATCGTGTCACCCAGCAGAACGCCTCGCTGGTGGAAGAATCCGCCGCTGCGGCTGCCGCGCTGGAAGAACAGGCCAGCAGACTGACTCAGGCGGTAGCCGTGTTCCATATCCAGCAGGAAAAAGCACTTCAGGAGAAACCGGAAGAGCGCGTTGTGGCGATGAAGCCAGTGCAACGTAAGGCTGCGGCGACGGATGCCGGGGAGAATTGGGAGACGTTTTAAGGCCCTCACCCTAACCCTCTCCCACAGGGAGAGGGAACCGATCGAGCACGTTGCTGAATTCCCTGCATTTTTCACCCTCTCCCTGTGGGAGAGAGCGGGATGAGGGAACCGATTGTACCAGTGGTGAGGTGCGTGCGGTTTTCTCCCTCTCCCTGTGGGAGAGGGCGGGGTGGGGGAACCGATTGTGCCAATGGTCAGGTAGATGCGGTTTTCACCCTCTCCCTAAGGGAGAGGGCCGGGGTGAGGGGATTACCCCTGCGCTTCAACCACCTTAATCTCTACCATCCCAATCCCTAACTGACGTGGGGAATGGCCGAGGATATTCCCTTCGTTCGTAGACTCAGGCGCTGGTGGAACAATCACCAGCGTGCTGGCCTGCGTCGGGTTATCGAAGTGCAGCGTCGTCGTGGTCACGTCGTGTCCCAGCGTCAGCGTTTGCTCGCTATTACCGACGCGCACCGGGATTGGTTTATCGGCATTCTGCCCAAAGGCTTTTGCGGTGATCACCAGGTCAAATTTCTTCGGCAGAGGGTGCTGATACTCAATCTTCACCTGGTTGCCCAACTGGGCATTAGACCAGCGTCCCCAGCTTTCCGGACGTGAAATGCCACTAAACTGCTTCACCTCTTCCGGCGCGCCAGCGACGTTGAAAATGAAGCTGTCGGCTTTATAGCGAATATCGTTATCCACCACTTTTAGAGTGTCGACGTTGCCGTTATAGCGCGTCATGTCGATCACGGTATCTTTGAATGCCGTTTTGCCTTTCCACTGCGCTTTATCGACATGCTGGACTTTTTGTTCGCCACCGAGCTGCCCCTGAGAGACGCACCAGTCGGTGGAGAGCGCGAATTCCGGTGCCCAAAGCTGGCCCATCTTGTAGCAGCGGTCAATCCAGACGAAGTTATCGCGCGGAGCGAAATCGGCTAACTGATAACGCAGCGGTGCGGAGTACTCGCTTTCTGGCAGCGGTTCGACGCGTTTTTCCGACACGCGCAGCAGTAGCGGCAGACGGAAATGGCTGCCGGAGAACGCAATCATGTTTTTCTGCGTATCGATGGTGAACTCTTTCATCTCTTTCGGGAAATTCCACAGACGGATGATGTCGGGTTTCCACGCCAGCACTTTCTCTTTCATATTGAGGAAAATGGTCGACAGCGATTCGCCCGAGAGGCTGCTGCGCCCAAGGCCGATGAAGTTATCACCGCCCAGAATATCGAGCACCGTTGCACCGTTATCCATGGTGTTACGCTTTTGCGCCATCACTTCCTGCTGAGGCTTGTCGCCGCGCAGGATGAAGAACAGGTTATTGCGATCCTGCTTATTGAGGTAATCCCAGGCGGTGTTTTTCATCGCCAGATGATCGGAGGAGACCACGATCACCGTGTTTTTAAAGTACGGCGAGGCTTTGATTCGGTTAATGAATTCCGCAATATTCTGCTGGCTACAGCTGACGGCGCTGAAGGACTGATTCGCCTTGCCGCCAATTTCATAGCGTTTACGCGAGCAACTGCGCGAGATAAAACCATCCGGATGGTGCGTGTCGACGGTCAGAGTAAACAGAGAGAAACGCTTACCCTCTTTAGAGAGCGTTTCGAATTTTTTCCATGCTTCGTCCAGCACCGTGTCATCGTAGAAGCCCCAGTCGTTGCGGTAGTTCGGGTCGTCAACGGTGGCCTTCAGCTCTTCGGAGCCGTAGAGGTTGTCAAAGCCATGCGACTTCAGGAAGACATCTTTCCCGGCGAAGCGCAGGTTCGCGCCCTGGACAAAATAGTTTTCATAGCCGGAGTTCTTCAGGATATCGCCGAGGCAGATATTTTGCGGGAAGAAACTGGAGAGCGACGCGGACGCGTTGCCTTCAAACGGGGCGAACAGCGGAATACCGCATTGTGACGCGACCATTCCGGCAATGGTGTAGTCGGTGCCCGGTAACTGCATGGTGTGGCTGAAATCGATACTGTCGTCTTTCAGCGCGCCAAGCTCCGGTGCGAGATCCGGGAACGCCTGGTTATCAAAATAGGTGCGCTCAAGGCTTTCACCGTAGATGTAGACGAGGTTAAGCTTTGGCTGCGGAATACTTTTGGCGGGCTCTTTGTAATAAATAGAGAAATCAGGATCGCCGTCGCGTGATTGAGATTTTACCAGTTCGCTAATCTGGCGAAACGCCGGGCTGGCATCAACGGAACCCACCGCCAGCACCAGCGCCAGCAGGCTGTAACCAAAATGGTGTGGGTGATGGCGGCGGCGACGCAGCAGCCAGCCGAGCGTGCCGAATATGGCCACCAGCCCTAACACCAGGCCGATGCCTGGCAGGATATATTTGCTGACGCCCGCGCCGGTCAGGCTGTTGGTGAGTGTGTAAAGTACGGCGTCGTTGATGCCGTCGCCGGTGAAATAGTCGCTGGCATAGAGCGTAATGTTGAGTACGACAAAAAATCCCAAAACAATCAGCGTAGCGGCGAACCACCACGTATTGCGGCCTGCCTTCAGGGCATAAATCGCCACGGAGGCAAGAAAAAGAGCAAGGGAGAGCAACTCTGACACTACGTATCCTCAACAGCGCCAGTTTTCTGGCCAGACATTTATTGAACAGCATAATGTAATCATGCGGTCGTATAGCTGCAATTCTAGCGTCATCAAAGTGTGCTGTTGTTCAGAATTGGTTTATAAATAGCCGACTTTATCGCCGAAGAAGGGAACTTTTGTGCATGAGGGGTAAGAGAGATGTCGCAGCGCGCGGAGAAGCGAATGGGCGTTTATCCGCGCGCTCAGTGGGATCAGGAGAGGAAATTCACACCCTGTTTCAGCACCAGATCGCAGGCTTTGGCTTTCACTTTTTTACCCAGCTCGCTATTACCCAGGCTTTCAAGATTCAGCTGCTGCCCATCTTTTGCATTCAGCAGACCCTGGATGCCGTCCATGTAGCTGGTGTCTTTTTTCTGCTCAGCGGCAGTGTCCAGCCCCAGTTTATCCAGCACCTGAGATTTAATGTTATCGACGTTGGCAACAGAGGTGATTTTCTCTTTTGCACAGTAACCCATAATGCCCGCGGCGTTATTCATAGTGCTGGCGCTGAGAGACTGCGAGCCGCCATTGAGCAGGCTGGTTAATGAGGAGAGCGATGTGCCGCTCTGCTGGCTGCTGCTCTGGCCGCCCAACTGGCTGGCTGCGCTGCTCAGGGTGTCGGTCAGGGAACTGGCGTTGGCCGCAGTGGCGAAGAAGGCGCCTGCGAGGATAGCGCCGCAAAACAGGGATTTGGTCGTTTTCATGAGAAGCACTCTATTCATGCAATGAATGTATTAGGCCGCCAGTATACTCCCTGTCGGCACTAAGATTTATCTCAATACTCTTTACCGGTGACCCGGCTGCGATAGCTGTCCCAGTTGAAGATCACCCACAGACTGTTGCCGAGACGCATACGATCCATTACGCGCTCTCCGAGTAGCTTATTCATCTCATCCATATTGCTGTTGGTGAGCATCCCGGTAGGGCGTTTAGAAGATGAACGACGATCGACAATCTGATTAATGATCACCTTCTCGTAGCGCGACTCCGTTTGCACGCCGATTTCGTCGATCACCAGCAGGTCGACCTGGCTGAGATCGTTTAGCAGTTGCTCTTCGCTGGTTTCCCGATTGCTGAAAGTATCTTTCATGGCCGACATAATGTCGGCAACGGTGATGATCAGCACCGATTTCCCGCGAAGGAGTAGTTCATTGCAGATGGCCGCCGCCAGGTGGTTTTTCCCGGTGCCAGGCTTGCCGGAAAAGATAAAACTGGCGATGTTGCCATCGAACTCTTCCACGTACTGACGCGCTTTTGACAGCGCGTTCATCTGGCCTTCGTTTTCCACGCGATAATTATCGAACGAACAGTTCTGGTGCAGTGGGCGAATGCCCGAACGGTTAAACGTGCGCTGCATTTTCATGGCGCGGTTTTCCCGCTCCAGCGCGGCGGCGCGGATTTTTCCCTGCTCTTTTTGCCAGGCCAGCAGCTCTTCACCGGTCGTGAAGGCGGGCTTGACGTTCGCCGGCATCATCTTTTGCAGGCGTTGCATTAAATCGCCAACGTTTTTCATGCTCATCCTCTGAAACCAGGGGGAATATGATTATCGGGTTCGGATACGCTGTTCAGGTCGCGCTTCGGCTGACCGTTATTGCTCGCGCGGCCCATTTGCACGCTTCGCGCCAGTTTTTGCTGCCACTGCACATGATGGAACACTTTGCCTTCTGCTTGCCAGTAAGCGACAAATGAAGCCAGTTCTTCTGGCGTGACTGGCTCACTAAGGGCAATACCCCAGAGTGCGGAAAGCCGCAAAAATTCGGCATCCGGTTGCCAGCCTGCATACATGGCAAATTTACCCATCGGCACGGCGATAGGGGCGGGCGCAGGCTCTTCAAAGAACTGCGTATCCAGCGCCACATCGCTACCCGGACGGGCGAGTTTTTCTTCCAACGCTAACAATTGTGCCAGCCGTTCCGGCGTGATGGCGTAGAACGCGGGCGCATTGTTAGCAAATACGGCCAGTGCACCACCTTCTGTTTTAGCAAGAATGGTAGCAGGATCGGCGACAAAGGCGTCAATACCAATCACGTTCGGCGTCAAAATACGAGAAGACATAACACTATCTCAATACAGAAAAACACAGGAAGGCTGCGAAATAGCCGCAGGTTAATGGGCATATAGTAGCACAGAGCATGAAAGGGACGGCAGCCTTAATCCCGCGCTGCCGTTGTGCTGAGAATTAGACCCGCGGGCGTTTGCGATACAGCCACAGGCCAGGGATAGACAGGCCGATAGAGAGCGCGCCAACAATCGATGATGCCTTAAGAAAGTTGCTGATGAGCGCAATCATCATCTCTTCGGTATAACCTAAGTGGCTGATTTTTACCGCGGAAATCATAGCTGTATAGGCTGATATACCGGGGAACATGGGGATGACGGCGGCGACGGTAAAGATCTTCGGATGCGCGAGGTACCAGCGTGACCAGCGAATGCCAATGCTACCGACCAGAATCGCGGCGAGGAACGTTGCCCACTCAATGTTAAACCCGGCGGTCATCATCACAAAGCGCGAGCTATGGCCGATCGCGCCCAACAGCCCACACCACGGCAACGCCCGGTGCGGCACGTTGAAAACCATCGCAAAACCTACTGCCGGAATGGACGAGAGAAGGATGTCCTGAACCAGCGCCAGCATAAAATCGATTACACCCATCCGCGCAGCCCCCATAAGGTCATGGCCATCACCACGCCCACGCAGGTGGCAAGCGTCAGCAGGCTGGCGATCGCCCACCGCGCCAGCCCGGTGTTGATGTGACCTTTAAACATGTCGGCGACGGCGTTAATGAGCGGAAAACCCGGCACCAGCAGCAGGACGCTGGCTGCCATTGCCACGGTTGAGGTTTGGCTGAAAGCAGGCATGCGCAACAGCAGGCCAGAGACAGTGGTCGCGGCGAAAGCGGTAATACAGAAATTGATTTGCGGGTGCATTGCGCGGTGGGTGAGAACCTGGCGAATATACATCGCGATAGTACTGGCGCAGAGCGTGACGAATGCACCATCCCAGCCGCCGTTATTGAGTTTACAGAAACAGGCGCAGGAAAGGCCTACCATTGTCACCACGAGCCAGCGTGGGTAGCGCAGGGGCTTGATTTGCGCGAAGCGTTTGGCGACATCCCGCGCATCCAGCAGTTTATGCTCTGCCATGATAACGATGTGTTGGATCTCCGTCACCATATGCATATTGATGCCGCGATCGGCGTTTTTGCGTGTCGATGTAATGCATTGCCCATCTTTGATGGTTGATAAAACAATGGCATTCGGTGAAATGGCGATTTCGACGCTGTCCATTCCCAGCGCGCGCCCTAAGCGTGAAGCCAGCTCATCAACCAGCGCGCTTTCCGCGCCGTGCTGAAGCAGAAAAAGGCCGCACTGAATACAGAGCCGCGTAATGCCTCGCTGGGTGTGGTGATCAATTTCCGTGGTCATCCTGTATCCTCGGTACAACTGCCTGATGAGTTACTTTTACCCGAAGCGTCGCGGGTGGGAGTCCGTGTCGGATCAAATAATGTGCAAAAAGGCGTCGGTGTTTTGGCGTGGGTCATAACTTGATGCTCGCCACACTTTCTGAAAATTGTCGAAAAGTGCAGCCTTTGAACAGGTTTTTCCCTTCTTTTCCCACGCCCCCTTATCAAAAATGCATGAATAAACTTTATGCAAACATAAAACAAACAAATTATTAACTTATCCGACGTGAGGCGACCCTATGAAGACACAGGTAGTGATTATTGGCGCGGGGCCTTCCGGGCTGCTGTTGGGGCAGTTGCTGCATAACGCGGGCATTCAGACCCTGATTCTGGAGAGACAGACGCCGGACTACGTGCTGGGGCGGATCCGGGCCGGTATTCTGGAAAGTGGCACAGTTGGCCTGCTGCGCGAAGCGGGAGTGGCAAAACGGATGGATGCGGAAGGGCTGGTGCATCACGGGGTGGAGTTTTTGTTTAACGGCAAACGCATTCCGGTACCGCTGAGTGAGCTGACCGGCGGCAAGAGCGTGATGGTTTACGGACAAACCGAAGTGACGCGTGACCTGATGGAGGCCCGGCAGTCCAGTGGCGCGCCGGCTATTTATGGTGTGAGCGATGTACATATCGATGACATCAAAAGTGACAGCCCAACAGTCACCTTTAACAAAGGCGGTGAAATCTGCCGCGTGTCATGCGATTTCGTCGCCGGATGCGATGGCTTTCACGGCGTTTCGCGGCAAACCATTCCGCGTGAGATTTTGCGGGAATACGAAAGCGTCTGGCCGTTCGGCTGGTTAGGGATGCTGGCCGATACGCCGCCGGTGAATCCGGAGCTGATATACGCCCATCACGAACGCGGGTTCGTTCTTTGTAGTCAGCGCTCACTAACTCGTAGCCGTTACTATTTACAGGTACCGCTAACGGAGAAAGTCGAGCTGTGGTCTGATGAACGCTTCTGGCAGGAGCTGAAATGTCGTCTGCCTGAGGATCTTAGTCAGAAGTTAGTGACTGGTCACTCACTTGAGAAGAGTATCGCGCCGCTGCGCAGTTATGTGGTGGAACCGATGCAGTATGGCCGCCTGTTCCTGGTGGGCGATGCGGCGCATATCGTTCCGCCGACGGGGGCGAAAGGATTAAATCTGGCGGCGTCGGACGTCAATTATCTGTGGCGGATCCTGTGCCAGTATTATCAACACGGACGGGCCGACCTGCTGGATCGCTACTCGCAGTTGGCGCTTAATCGTGTCTGGAAGGGGGAGCGGTTTAGCTGGTTTATGACCCATCTGCTACACGATTTTCAGGATAAGAGTGAATTCGATAAAAAGATGCAGGAAGCGGATCGTCAATATTATCTGGGTTCACGCGCTGGCCTGACCACGATTGCAGAGAACTATGTCGGTCTGCCCTATGAGGCGGTCGAGTCATTATAATTTTCCGCCCCTTACTTTTATCAATTAAAGGTGAGGGGCGCATTAGTGCTTTTAATCAATTCAAAAATATAATACTACATAAATGAGTTATATAATTAACAAATGTTTTAATTATAACTTACGCGCAGATTCATTTTTTCTAATTGCATTTGGATTACCATTTTATAAACAATGTGACATATTATATCGGTTAACCTTTTGCCGTGACGCCCCCTTATTTAAATATATCAATTTGATCTCATTTATCAGGGCAAGAAAAGGTAATTAAGGAACAAGGATGAACAGGTTCTTTTTTTTAACAGCACACCTTTACCGGTGAGCGTAAAAAGAATCGTCGATTGGATGCGGAGGTTTTATGTTACAAGGATACTGTAAGTTCGGCGTCATTATCAGTAAAATACCGGTGATGCAGTCCGGGTTGAGTGCGATAATGACCACGCATTTCCCCAATTATGAGCTGAACGTTTGTCACTCTCTGGAGGAGCTTACGCTGCTCCAGCTTCGTCGGGCTGACCTGGTGTTGGTCGATCTCTCTGGCGATATTCATCAGCCGCGCAACGTGTGCGAACAATTCTACTCTCTACTGTCGCAATACCGTGATATTCACTGGGTTTTTCTCGTCAGTCGCCCTCATTATTCCCTTGCCATTGAATTTTTGATGCGTCCGGAAAGCACTCTGTTATCTGACTCTGAGCCTGTTGAACGTGTCGTCATGGCGATTCGCCAGGGAGGCGCTTCCGCCGAGCGCATCAGTCAAACCCTGTTGGTGCCAGATTACGATGCAATTCATGAGGAAAATGAAAAAATGGTGATGCTGACGCTGTCGGAACGTAAAGTTTTACGTCTGCTGGCGAAGGGCTGGGGAATTAACCAAATCGCCACGCTGTTGAAAAAGAGCAATAAAACAATCAGCGCACAGAAGAACAGCGCTATGCGCCGTTTATCGTTACGCAGCAATGCTGAAATGTACGCGTGGATCAACAGCACTCAGGGAATGAAGGAACTCAATCTCTTCTCAGCATATGGAGAACCGGCAGAATGGAAAAACATCACGGAAAGCAGCATGTCGCTATAGTCGAACCCTGCGTGATGGCGGAAGTCGGCCTGCGTCATTTGCTCGCCGCGTCTTCCCGAAGCCCCTATGTATTTCATTTTTTCCGGTCGGTTGATGCGCTTAGAGAATCCATGCTAAGCGACGACTATTTTGCGGTAATCTGTTGTCTGTCAGGTACGCGTGAATTACGCCTTGAAAGCCTGCTGATTCAGGATGAAATAGCGAACAGCAGATCAGAAATTATCCGTATCATTCTGGCCGGCGATCGGCAAGAAGTGGAACTGATTAAGCAGCTTTCGCCAACGCTACTGAACGGCGTGGTAAGCAAAGCGGAATCGCTCACCAGGCTGAAAAACACTATCCTTGAAATTTTGCGCAGCGGCGGGACGCAGCAGCTCGCGCAGGATGAAAGCGATATCACCGTGCATCACCGCTTTTTAAGCCCGACTGAACGGGCCATTTTACGCTATATGACCTGCGGTTATTCCTTAACGGATATCGCTGAACGGCTTGAGCGGAATATTAAAACGATTCGCGCGCATAAATTTAATGCGATGGCGAAGCTGGGCGTCAATTCTGATATCGGGTTACTTAGCGCGGCGGACTTATTGATGTCATTGCCCGATCGCGAAGGCTTATCCGGCGACCTTTCCTATTTTGTATAGCTGAAAGCCGGAGCGGATGCGTCAGCTCCGGTATCTGAGGCTTACAAACACACATCGACCCAGGTGGCGCCGGTCAGTTGCGCAATGCGTTCGGGGGATATCCGTACGGCGCTGTGCGTGGACCCAGCGGCGGGCAGTACTTCCGCATACTGCTGCAATGAGACATCACAATAAACGGCGAGCGGGTTTTCCAGGCCAAACGGGCAGACGCCACCAACCGGGTGGCCAGTCAACGTTACCACTTCATCGCTACTCAGCATGCGAGCTTTGGCACCAAAGGTTGTTTTCAACTTTTTGTTATCCAGGCGGGCATCACCTTTTGCCACGATCAAAATAACCTGCTCTTTGACCTTCAGCGACAGCGTTTTGGCTATCTGGCCGGCTTCCACCTGATGGGCAGCGGCGGCAAGGGCGACGGTAGCGGTGCTTTGCCCTGATTCAATAATCTCAATATCGGGGGCGTGTTCGGCGAAGAATTGCCGCACAGATTGCAGGCTCATTAGACTCTCCTGAAAAATTGTGGCGTTCAATCTGTCATAAGCCCTGGATGCTGTAAATATTTGCCGTGAGGGAATCGGATAAAACCGCGTTTTCTGGATCTCCTTCACAATCACTGCAACCGGTTACAGTAACCGGTTGCAGTTCTGCAGAGAGGGGATTAAAACTGTGAGTGTCACTTACGCTGTACCCAATAATAAGAGCCCTGTACGACGTGTCGCGTAACACGCGTTTGTATAGCGGCAAAATCGTTGTTGCTGTGCTTACGTCTCAAGCCTGTCAGGAGGGCTGCTATGTCTGCTGGTCACACTGCGTTTAATTTAATTTTCCGGTTCGTGGAAAACTACGTCAGCCCCATTGCCGGGCGTATTTCCTCGCAACGTCACGTAATGGCAATTCGTGACGGCTTTATCTCTGCCATGCCGTTTATGATTGTTGGCTCATTTTTACTTGTCTTCGCTTATCCGCCATTTTCGCCCGATACCACCTGGGGCTTTGCCCGCGCGTGGTTAGATTTAGCAAAAGAATTTGAAGGTCGCATTCTGACGCCGTTCGATATGACCATGGGCATTATGTCCATCTATATCTGTGCGGCAATTTCTTATAATCTTGGCAAACATTACGAAAAATCCCACCAGCTTGATCCATTTATGTGCGCCATGTTGTCTATTATGGCGTTCCTGCTGGTTGCTGCGCCGAAAACCAATGGCACGCTGCCGGTGGATAGCCTCGGCGGAACCGGGATTTTCACCGCCATTCTGGTGGCGATTTACTGCGTTGAGCTGATGCGTTTTTTGAAAGCGCACAACATCGGTATTCGTTTGCCGGATCAGGTTCCGCCGATGATCAAAAACTCCTTTGATCTGCTCATTCCGGTGCTGGTGGTGGTACTGACGCTTTACCCGCTCAGCCTGCTGATCCAGGGCCAGTTTGGCATGCTGATCCCGCAGGCGATTATGTCGCTGTTTAAACCGCTGGTTTCGGCGGCTGACTCCCTGCCAGCGATTCTGTTAGCGGTGTTGATTGGTCATCTGCTGTGGTTTGCAGGTATTCATGGGGCGGCGATTGTCTCCGGGATGCTGCAGATGTTCTGGCTGACCAACCTTGGTCTGAACCAAACCGCGCTGGCGCAGGGCGCGCCATTACCGCACATCTTTATGGAAGCGTTCTGGACTTTCTTCATCGTTATTGGCGGCTCAGGGGCGACTATGGGGCTGGTGTTCTGCTACCTGCGTAGCCGTTCAGCACATTTGCGTTCGATAGGTCGTCTGAGCGTGGTGCCAAGCCTGTTTAACATCAACGAACCGGTGATTTTCGGTACGCCAATCGTGATGAACCCGGTGTTCTTTATTCCGTTTCTACTGGCGCCGATGGTAAACGCCGTGCTGGCGTGGGCAGCCATGAAGCTGGATCTCATTGGCCGCGTTATCTCGGTTGTTCCGTGGACGGCTCCGGCACCGATTGGCGGCGCATGGGCGTTAGGCTGGGATTTCCGCGCGGCGATTCTGGTCGTACTGCTGGCGTGTGTGTCCGCCATCATCTACTACCCCTTCTTCAAGGTGTATGAGAAACAGCTGTTGGCGCAGGAAGCGGAAGAAGCGCAGCGTGCGGCGGAAGAGAGCCAGCAGGTTGCGTAACGACTGAGTCGGGATTGTTGCCGGGTGGCGCTACGCTAACCCGGCCTACCGGTTATCTTACATATTTCGCTGGCCTGATAAGCGAAGCGCTATCAGGCATTTCGCGTTCGATTATTTCAGCGTGCAGTCACCGCATTGCTGCACATCCGGCAGGCGGTAACGCTGACAGCAGGTACGGCGAACCAGCAAGCCCTCACGTGGCACGACGGTGCGCCACAGCGGGTTATCCTGGCCGCAGGAAAGGGTTTTCGCAAAGAATAATTGTTGGCGCAGGTTGTTGACCTGTTCTTCACCCAGCACGGTTTTCATCTCACCCAGATACCAGTTAATCAGATAGCCGGTGTTGCTCCAGATAAGTTTTCCGTTAATGTCGCCCGTGGCTTCCAGAGCTTCAACAACCGGGATCAACGCCTGTTTAATCAGTGTTTCCATACGATGCGAGCCTGAAGACTGGCTGGCGCGCGTATCTTCCTGTACATCGACCCAGAAACAGGCTGCACGTCCTGTTTCATGGAATTCGACGTGGAAATGCTCCGGCGAGAGGTCAAGCGCGGCATCTTCTGTCAGCAACGCCAGCATCAGCGGCGGCACCATCAGGCCGATATACCATTGCGCCCACAACGAGATCAGCGGCTTATTCTCCCGCGTCATGGTCGGCTGGTTACGATAGATATGATCGGAATAGAGCGCCAGCAGCGAACTGAGCTCGGTGGGCCGCATCCACTCCGCCAGGGTTTTGGCTTGTGCGGAGTGAGGCTCATCGAGTTTAAAGCATTCCAGCATATGCGGGCGCTGTTCGGCGATTTTGTCGCGCACGGATTCAGCCAGCGTTCGCTCACGAGTTGGAAGCGGCGCTCGCCAGATAATATCCTCAGCAATCGGTGCGGAACGGTAAGCCATAGAATTCGCTGGATACAAATCTAAATGATAATGATTGCCAATCCTAGCTATAGATAAAACCGAGCGCAAGGAATTTTATGTTTCTTACGCTCGGGGTGTGAGGTTAGTGCTGGGGAATGGCGTCGCTGGTCAGTATATGGTTGCGGCCCAGTCGCTTGGCTTCGTAGAGGGCTTTATCCGCATTTTCCAGTGCCTTATCAATTTCTTCGCCTTCAAGTGGGGCAATGCCAATACTGATAGTGACATTGGTCGCCACGCTGGCGTTCAGGATGTGCGGAATTTTCAGATCGTACACTTTCTGGCGGATGCGCTCTGCCGCGCGTTGAGCGCTATCGGCATTGCTGTTTGCCAGCAGGACAACGAACTCTTCGCCGCCGAAGCGAGTCACGATATCGCGTGAGCGCACGGCATCACGCACCGCAGCGGAAACCTGAATCAGCGCCTGATCGCCCATCATATGACCATAGTGATCGTTATAGGCCTTGAAATGGTCGATATCCAGAAGCAGGACATGATGACCTTCCGGCGCCAACGACATCAACGTGGCGAAGCGGTGCTGGAAGCCCCGGCGGTTATACAGCCCGGTTAAGGGGTCAAGCATACTTAAATCATTCAGCGTTTCCCGCTCTGCCAGCAGCTTGTGCATCAGGCTCTGGGCAAAGGCATCGTTACGCTTTTCAATCAAATGCTGGATACTGATGCCGACGATCGGCAAGGCCAGGCAGAATGCCATTCTCAACCACTGTTCGTGGTCGCTGAAAAACAGGCAGATAATAAATACCGGCAGCGAGTGCAGCAGAAACGCGACAATATTATTCGAAAAGGCGATGGTGCCGATGAACAAAACATTAAGCAGGACAACCGTTAAAAATGTCATTTCGGTCGGATACGTGCCGGGCATTTTTATCACGATGTGCCAGGCCCATAAACAGCCGAAAATAACTGAAATAACAGGAAGAAAGATCTTTCGCTCTGCATTCAGCCAGTGCCAGAGTAACAGCGCGCTACTAATGCCCAAAATTAACGAGAGGGGAATCGTAAACGCATGAACTTTATAGATAGGATTCAATAGCGAAAATAGCGATGACACCAGATTAAGAAAAAGGAAAAGCCTCAGCGTGAGCTGATACTTTTTGCTGTGCAGAGACCGCCAGGATTGTACTGTCATAAGAGATCGTTATTAATCTTCTGGTAATTAAAGAAAGGTCGCCAGCTGTGAACAAAACAAAATAAAACATGCAAGAAGTGCACGCAAACCCCAGGAATTAAGAGGGGGAAGTTTACGGTCGCACAATTTATCACCTTACAACCGTCGTGTCATTATTCGTAAGCGAAACTTATCATTTCGCGAGGTTCTCAAATGATAAAAATTATCATATGATATTGGTTATCATTATCGATTTAAGAGATGAAACCATGTTGATGAGAACGTTAGGCAGTGGGTGGGGCGTGCTGATCTCGGGGATGGCGACCTTTGCTCTTGGTCTGCCAGGCCTTTCGATGGACGCGTGGCGCGGAATTATCACCGTCGGCATGCTGCTGACCTGCGTGATGATCTGGCATCGACAATGGCGTCATTACGTCTTGCTGCCGTCGTGCGTAGCACTGATAAGCGGTTTGATGCTGATTGTGATGAACGTTAAATAAGGGAATAAAGAAGAAGGAACTGCAGGATGGGAACGAGGACTGGTGCGAGGGGGGGGACTTGAACCCCCACGTCCGTAAGGACACTAACACCTGAAGCTAGCGCGTCTACCAATTCCGCCACCTTCGCACAGATATCTCGTTGTTTATATCGCCCTCGTGGTGCGAGGGGGGGGACTTGAACCCCCACGTCCGTAAGAACACTAACACCTGAAGCTAGCGCGTCTACCAATTCCGCCACCTTCGCACAGTGCGAGCGATATAACGTGGTTTATGGTGCGAGGGGGGGGACTTGAACCCCCACGTCCGTAAGGACACTAACACCTGAAGCTAGCGCGTCTACCAATTCCGCCACCTTCGCATACCATCGATACCCTAAAAAGTATCGTTACCACGGAGGCGCATTCTAGAGATTTTCAGCTTGACGTCAATAGTTAATTATTGGATGTCGCGCGATTGCTGCAAAAAACGGCGATTATGCTGCGCCTGATGCGCTGCGCTTATCAGGCGCACGGGCTCGGTAGGCCGGATAGGGCGGAACGCCGCATCCGGCAAAGGTGCCAAACTGCGCCTGATGCGCTTCGCTTACCTGGCCTACGGGATTGGTAGGCCGGATAAGGCGGTACGCCGCATCCGGCAAAGGTGCCAAACTGCGCCTGATGCGCTTCGCTTATCAGGCCTACGGGATTGGTAGGCCGGATAAGGCGGTACGCCGCATCCGGCAAAGGTGCCAAACTGCGCCTGATGCGCTTCGCTTATCAGGCCTACGGAATTGGTAGGCCGGATAAGGCGGTACGCCGCATCCGGCAAAGGTGCCGAACTGCGCCTGATGCGCTGCGCTTATCAGGCCTACGGGATTGGTACGCCGCATCCGGCAAAGGGTCAGCTTAGGCTTTCTTCGCCTGGCGGGTCATGATGGCGCGATACACCTTGAAGCGGCCGGTCTGCGCGATAACTTCGTGGAAACCAAAGGTGTCGTCGAGGATCGCCGGATACGGCAGGAAGGCGTTCGCCACAATGCGCAGTTCACCACCACTGTTCAGATGACGCACGGCGCTACGAATCAGCGTTTGCGCGGCATCAAGGCTGGTTTGCAGGCCATCGTGGAACGGCGGGTTGGAGATAATCATATCGAAGCGGCCTTTCACTTCAGAGAAGACGTTGCTGGCAAACACATCGCCCTCAAAGCCATTGGCCGCAAGCGTTGCGCGGCTGGCTTCGACCGCAGGTGCGCTGACGTCGCACAGAGATAAACGTACTTTGGGGGAATGGCTGGCAAGCGTCGCGGCTAACACGCCCGCGCCGCAACCGACATCCAGCACTTTACCTTTGGTATGCGGCGTCAGGGTGGAGAGCAACAGTTGGCTACCCACGTCCAGCCCATCACGGCTAAATACGCCCGGCAGCGTTTTGATGGTCAGTCCGTCGAGCTGATATTCGCCCCACTGTTTTTCCACATCAAAGGTGGTCTGTTTTTCCAGACGACCATGATACAGGCCGCAGCGACGGGCGCTGTCGACCTTATTCAGCGGCGCGTAATCCGCCAGCATTTGTTCGGCGCTGCGCACGCCGCTGCGGTTTTCCCCAACCACAAAAATATCAGTCCCAATCGGCAGCAGCGACAGAATATTCATCAGCTGGAACTGGGCTTCCGGCTTGTTCTTCGGCCAGTAATAGATAAACGTGTCGCAGTCAGCGACATCTGACGCCTCGGCCACCAGGCTGTAGCGCACGTTCTCGCCCATCTGCGGGGCCAGCGCCTGCCAGTGGTGGAATTGCTGGGTATGCGCGCGGCTGAATGCCGTGTCGAGGCGGGCAGGCAGGTCATCCTGCAAATCTCCGGCAAACAGAATACGGCTTTGTTCGAAATCATCACTGTGGCGCAGCAAGACTTCACTTGCCGGGGTAAAAGCAGACATGAAAAGCTCCTTCGTTAAACGTGGCGGCGATTATACACTGTTGTTTACGCGCGAGCGCGTAATTGGCGCACTTTCGCTGAGTTTGCTATATTTGCGCCCTTGATAGACAGGAGCGTTTTACATGACTTCCCGGCGAGACTGGCAATTACAACAGTTGGGCATCACCCAGTGGTCACTTAGGCGCCCGGCGGCGCTGCAGGGAGAGATCGCGATTTCGCTGCCTGAGCACATCCAACTTGTGATGGTTGCTGATGATCTGCCGTTGCTGACGGAACCGCTGATTATCGATGTACTACGCGCGTTGCAGCTTACGCCAGACCGCGTCCTGCAACTTACGCCTGAAAAAGTGGCAATGCTACCGCAGGGAAAACGCTGCAACTGCTGGCGTCTTGGCAATGATGAGCCCGTCTCGCTGGAAGGGGCTCAGGTCTCAACGCCTGCCTTTAACGAATTAAAAGCCAGCGCGCCAGCACGCGCCGCGCTTTGGCAACAAATTTGCGCACATGAACACGATTTCTACCCTCAGCACGACCGATCTCCCCGCAGCCTGGCAGATTGAGAAACGCGCCCACGCTTTTCCGTGGAGTGAAAAAACCTTTGCCAGTAACCAGGGTGAACGTTATCTGAATCTGAAGTTAACCGTTGGCGATGAGCTGGCTGCTTTCGCTATCACTCAGGTGGTGCTGGACGAAGCGACGCTATTTAATATTGCCGTCGATCCCGCTTATCAACGTCGCGGGCTGGGGCGTGAGTTACTTGAACACGTCATTGATGAAGTCGAAAAGCGGGGCGTCGCGACGCTATGGCTGGAAGTCCGTGCCTCTAACGCGCCTGCCATTGCGCTCTATGAAAGCTTAGGTTTTAACGAAGCGACGATTCGCCGCAATTACTACCCGACAGTTGACGGGCATGAAGATGCGATAGTGATGGCATTACCCTTAAGCATGTAAGTAAAACAAGGTGATACGATGAAGTGGGACTGGATTTTCTTTGACGCCGATGAAACGTTGTTTACGTTTGATTCTTTCAGCGGCTTACAGCGGATGTTTCTCGACTATAGCGTGACCTTTACCGCCGAAGATTTTCAGGACTACCAGGCCGTGAATAAGCCGTTGTGGGTGGATTACCAGAATGGGGCGATCACCTCGTTACAGCTTCAGCGTCAGCGCTTTGTTGGCTGGGGTGAGCAGCTAAACGTGCCGCCGGAAGAGTTGAACGATGCGTTTATGAATGCGATGGCTGAAATCTGTGCACCGTTGCCGGGCGCGGCATCGCTTATCAGCTCGCTGGAAGGCAAGGTAAAAATGGGGATCATCACCAATGGCTTTACGTCGTTGCAGCAGATTCGCCTTGAGCGCACCGGTTTTCGCGATCACTTTGATTTACTGATTATTTCTGAAGAGGTTGGCGTCGCTAAACCTGACCGTCGCATTTTTGATCACGCGCGAGAGTTAGCCGGGAACCCGGATCCTTCACGCATATTAATGGTCGGTGATACCGCCGCGTCGGATATTCTCGGCGGCATGAACGCAGGCTGGTCGACCTGCTGGCTGAATGCGCATCAGCAGCCGCTGCCGGAAGGTATTAAACCCGACTATACCGTTTCGTCATTAAGCGAACTGGAGTTACTCCTGTGTAAACAGTGATTGCCTGTCCCCCTTTGATGGGTAAAATAGCCGCAATTTTTCGTATTTAACGTGCGCAGCGCTTTGCTGCGCCTGGAAAGAAGATCCCATTATGACGTTGTCTCCTTATTTGCAAGAGGTGGCGAAGCGCCGCACTTTTGCCATTATTTCCCACCCGGATGCCGGTAAAACAACAATTACCGAAAAGGTTCTCCTGTTCGGACAGGCGATCCAGACTGCGGGTACGGTAAAAGGCCGTGGCTCCAGCCAGCACGCGAAATCTGACTGGATGGAGATGGAAAAACAGCGTGGTATCTCAATCACCACGTCCGTGATGCAGTTCCCGTATCACGATTGCCTGGTAAACCTGCTGGACACCCCGGGGCACGAAGACTTCTCGGAAGATACCTACCGTACCCTGACGGCCGTCGACTGTTGTTTGATGGTCATCGATGCCGCGAAAGGTGTAGAAGATCGTACCCGTAAGTTGATGGAAGTGACCCGTCTGCGCGATACGCCGATCCTCACTTTTATGAACAAACTCGACCGTGACATCCGCGATCCTATGGAACTGCTGGATGAAGTGGAAAACGAGCTCAAAATTGGCTGTGCGCCAATTACCTGGCCTATCGGCTGCGGCAAGCTGTTCAAAGGTGTTTACCATCTCTATAAAGATGAAACCTATCTTTATCAGACCGGTAAAGGTCACACCATTCAGGACGTGCGCATCGTTAAGGGATTGAATAACCCGGAACTTGACGCCGCTGTTGGTGAAGATCTGGCGCAGCAGTTGCGCGATGAGCTGGAACTGGTGCAGGGTGCCTCGAACGAGTTCGATAAGGATCTGTTCCTGGCCGGTGAAATCACGCCGGTATTCTTCGGGACAGCGTTGGGTAACTTCGGTGTGGATCACATGCTGGATGGCCTGGTGGAGTGGGCGCCAGCGCCGATGCCGCGTAAAACTGACACTCGTGAAGTGGTTGCTGCGGAAGAGAAATTCTCTGGCTTCGTCTTCAAGATTCAGGCCAACATGGACCCGAAACACCGTGACCGCGTGGCGTTTATGCGCGTCGTTTCTGGTAAATATGAGAAGGGTATGAAGCTGCGCCAGGTGCGTATTGGTAAAGACGTGGTCATTTCCGACGCGCTGACCTTTATGGCGGGCGACCGTTCTCACGTAGAGGAAGCCTATCCGGGCGACATCATCGGTCTGCATAATCACGGTACGATCCAGATCGGCGACACCTTTACCCAGGGTGAAATGATGAAGTTCACCGGCATTCCGAACTTCGCGCCGGAACTGTTCCGTCGTATTCGCCTGCGCGATCCGCTGAAGCAGAAACAGCTGCTTAAAGGGCTGGTACAGCTTTCCGAAGAGGGGGCGGTGCAGGTGTTCCGTCCGATTGCCAACAACGACTTGATCGTGGGGGCGGTCGGCGTACTGCAGTTCGACGTGGTTGTGGCGCGTTTGAAAAGCGAATACAACGTTGAAGCGATTTACGAATCGGTAAACGTCGCGACCGCCCGCTGGGTGGAAGGCAAAGACGTCAAGAAATTCGAAGAATTTAAACGGAAGAACGAAGTTCAACTGGCGCTGGATGGCGGCGATAACCTGACCTATATCGCACCAACCATGGTTAACCTGAACCTGACACAGGAACGTTACCCTGATGTCGAGTTCCGTAAAACTCGCGAGCATTAATCCCCCCGGAAGCACGGCCAGCGCCGTGCTTCCGCATTTTTAGCCTCTCTTTTTTCCGCTGCGGAAAGTTCTTAATTGCACCCCCATCTCATCCGTTTTGCTGGTTTTTTAGTCAATTGCACCTGCAAGCTGCCGAGAGTGTTCTATATTTAACAGAGTGATGAGCGAGTTGCTGGTTTAATGCACTTTGTTATTTATGAATCTTAGCGCATTAACCCATCAAATATACTCATCGCGGTATTAATAACCTCAAACGGGACGGATGTCGTCCTCAGCAGCATAACGGCCACTGTGTCGGGTGCTCAAAAACCGGGCAATACAAGGAGAAATAATGATGACTAAGATGAAAATGGGAAAAACGTTGCTGGCCGTCATTCTGGGCTCTGCGGTGATGAGCGGTTCTGCAATGGCTGAAAGCAATGCGGCCTCTGAAGCAGGACAGAAAGTTGACAGTTCGATGAATAAAGTCGGCAACTTTATGGATGACAGCGCTATCACGGCGAAAGTGAAAGCGGCGCTGGTCGATCATGATGCGATTAAAAGTACCGATATTTCGGTGAAAACTGAAAATAAAGTGGTGATCTTAAGCGGTACAGTCGACAACCAGTCTCAATCCGATCAGGCGACTTCCCTGGCGAAAGGGGTTGAGGGCGTGAGCAGTGTCGAAAACAAATTGACCATCCGTGAAGGTAAAGCCGACAGCATGAAGGGTTACGCGGGTGATGCGGCTACGACCAGTGAAGTGAAGGCCAAACTGCTGGCTGATGACATCGTACCGTCACGCAAAGTTAAAGTTGAAACCACCGATGGCGTTGTGACGCTGACCGGTACGGTTGACTCCAAAGCGCAGGTGGAACGCGCTGAAAGTATCGCCAAAGCCATTGACGGCGTGAAAAGCGTAGAAAACGACCTGAAAACGCCGTAAGGAACGTTCAGGAAAATATTGATGCACTTTTAATTTTTTAATATCGCTGGTGTCGCCTGAGTGCGTTGAGAAGCGGTGACATTAACTATGGTAAAGGAGAATCGTATGTTTCGTTGGGGCATTATCTTTCTGGTTATCGCGTTAATTGCCGCTGCACTGGGCTTTGGTGGGTTAGCAGGTACCGCAGCAGGTGCGGCGAAAATCGTGTTTATCGTCGGTATCATCCTGTTCCTGGTCAGCCTGTTTATGGGCCGCAGACGTCCGTAGCGTCTGATACAGACAATTTACAAAGCCAGTCTTCGGACTGGCTTTTGTCGTTTATGCGCCGTTGTCAGGTGCGGCGTACCGCCTTATCCGGCCTACAAAACCGTAAACCAAATGGGTTACACTGAAACGCCGCACGTTGCCGGAGAAAACCGCATGACCTTCCGTTTTATCGACACCCATTGTCACTTTGATTTCCCGCCGTTCACCGATGATGAAACGGCAAGCCTGGCGCAGGCCGCGCAGGCGGGCGTCGAAAAAATTATCGTTCCAGCGACCGAGGCGTCGCGTTTTGATAAGGTGCTGTCGCTGGCTTCCCAACATGCACCGCTTTATGCCGCGCTGGGTCTGCATCCTATTGTTATTGAGCAGCATGATGACGCCAGCCTGGCGGCACTGGAGACGGCGCTGGCCGCAATGCCGGAAAAACTGATTGCCGTTGGCGAGATAGGTCTCGACCTCTATCGTGACGATCCGCAATTTGACCGCCAGCAGCGATTACTGGACGCGCAGCTTCAGCTGGCGAAGCAATATGATTTACCGGTTATTCTTCATTCCCGTCGCACCCACGACAAACTGGCGATGCATCTGAAACGCCATGCGCTGCCACGAACCGGCGTGGTGCATGGCTTTTCCGGTAGCCTGCAGCAGGCGCAGCGATTTGTTGAGCTGGGATACAAGATTGGCGTCGGCGGAACGATCACTTATCCGCGAGCCAGCAAAACACGCGCGGTGATGGCTCAACTTCCCCTCAGCGCACTCCTACTGGAAACCGATGCGCCGGATATGCCGTTAAACGGCTATCAGGGCCAGCCCAACCGCCCGGAGCGCGTGGCGCAGGTCTTTACTGAACTTTGTGCGCTACGTGATGAATCTCCTGAAGATATTGCCGAAACATTATGGCTCAACAGTCACCAGCTATTCTTCTCATTTATGAATAAGTGATGTGATTGGGGTCTCATAATTAACTTTTGCTCGCTGAGTCTTGCGTAAAATATGTGATGTCGCGCGAGAAGGATAGTGACGGAACGTTATAATCGTGGCGCGTTAAGTCGCTCTTTTTTTCAACGTTTCAATACACAGGGACTCTGTATGCAAATCCTCATGGGACTCATCGGCATGGTGGTGCTGCTGGCCATTGCCTTACTTCTCTCCAACAACCGTCGAGCGATAAATCTCCGAACCGTACTGGGTGCCTGGCTGATTCAGGTGGGTATTGGCGCGCTTATCCTCTATGTTCCCGCTGGCCGCAAGGTGCTGCTGGCGATGTCTGAAGGCGTGGCGAACGTCATCGCTTACGGTAACGAAGGTATCGGCTTCCTGTTCGGTGGGCTGGTATCCGATAAAATGTTTGAAGTCTTCGGCGGTGGCGGTTTTGTTTTCGCGCTGCGGGTGCTGCCGGTTATCGTCTTCTTCTCGTCGCTGATTGCCGTGCTTTACTACCTCGGCATTATGCAGTTTGTGATCCGTATTCTGGGCGGCGCGTTGCGTGCGGTGCTGAAAACCTCGCGGACGGAATCACTCTCCGCGACGGCGAATATTTTCGTTGGGCAAACGGAAGCGCCGCTGGTGGTACGTCCCTATATCGCGACCATGACCCGCTCTGAACTGTTCGCGGTAATGTGTGGCGGACTGGCGTCGGTGGCGGGTTCAGTACTGGCAGGTTATGCGCAGATGGGCGTGCCGCTGGAGTATCTGATCGCCGCGTCGTTCATGGCGGCGCCGGGTGGACTGCTGTTTGCGAAAATCATTGTGCCGGAGACGGAAAAACCGCACGACTCGCCGAACCTGGAAGCCGAAACGGATAACCCGGATGCCCCGGCGAACGTGCTGGATGCCGCAGCGTCCGGAGCTGCATCGGGTATGCAACTGGCATTGAACGTGGGCGCAATGCTGCTGGCGTTTATCGCCCTGATTGCCCTGTTGAACGGTATGCTTTCCGGGATTGGCGGTTGGTTTAACCATCCGGAACTCTCGCTGCAAATGATTCTTGGCTGGGTCTTCTCGCCGCTGGCGTGGGTTATTGGCGTGCCGTGGAGCGAAGCGACGGTAGCGGGGTCGTTTATCGGCCAGAAGCTCATCATCAACGAATTTGTGGCTTACATGAACTTTGGCGAATATCTGAAGCCGGATGCCGAGGTTACGGCGGCAGGTTTACAGGTCATCTCAAGCCATACCAAAGCGATTATCTCCTTTGCTTTGTGCGGCTTTGCTAACCTGTCGTCGATTGCCATTCTGATCGGCGGACTGGGCGGTATGGCGCCCAACCGCCGTCAGGATATCGCCCAGCTTGGCCTGCGCGCGGTGGCGGCAGGGACGCTCTCCAACCTGATGAGCGCCACCATCGCAGGGGTATTCCTCGCCCTATAAGTATAGTGCCGGAGGGATAATACGTGTTATCCCTCTGGCCCGCAGCGCCTGCGCCAACTTCTCAATATCGTCTGGCCCGGCACTACGCCACGTTTTCGCCTCACCGTACACGCCATGGGCGTGAAATGCATTCAGCCGCACCGGTATCTCCCCCAGTTCGCGAATGAATTCGCTGAGTGCTTCTATTTCCTTGAGATAGTCACTCTGTTCCGGAATAACCAGCAATCGTAATTCCGCCAGTAAGCCACGTTCAGCCAGCCAGCGGATGCTTGCTTTAATGCGCTGATTGCTTCGCCCGGTCAGCGACAGATGCGTTTTCTCCCCCCAGGCTTTTAAATCCACCATCACGCCGTCGCAAACCGCGTGGAGTTTCTCCCAGCCAGCCGTGGAAAGCTCGCCGTTGCTGTCGACCAGACAGGAGAGATGCCGCAGAGCAGGCGTCTGGCGAATCTGTTCAAACAACGCGCAGACGAAAGGTAACTGCGTGGTGGCCTCGCCGCCGCTGACGGTAATGCCTTCGATAAACGGCGCGGCACGGGTAATCTGCTGAAGAATGTGTTCCATGCTCCAGAGCTGCGCCATTGGCGTTGCCTGCTGCGGGCACATCTGCAGACAGGTGTCGCACTGCTGACAGGCGTCCTCCTGCCAGTAAACGCGTCCACCCTGTATGGAAAGCGCATCGTGCGGGCAGTGCAGCACGCATTCGCCACAATCGTTACAACGGCCCATCGTCCAGGGGTTATGACAGTTTTTGCAGCGTAAATTACACCCCTGCAGGAACAGGGCCAGGCGGCTCCCCGGCCCATCCACGCACGAGAAGGGGATGATTTTACTGACTAAAGCGCATCTGCTGTTCATGGCTGACCACTCGCGGTTGGCGTTCCAGAATGCGGGTATTGCGCGCGGCTTCTTCGCCCAGCCAGGTGGTATTGGTGCGCGAACCGTCGGCACGGTACTTTTCCAGATCCGACAAACGCACCATGTAGCCCGTCACGCGCACCAGATCGTTGCCGCTGACGTTAGCACTGAACTCGCGCATGCCGACCTTGAACGCGCCGAGACAAAGCTGCATCACCGCCTGCGGATTGCGTTTTACCGTTTCATCGAGCGTCAAAATATCGCTGATGCCCGCCGGATAATGTGCGTGATGCGGCGCAACCGCCAGCAGATGACTGACCGGATCGGGTTCATCGCCGTAAGGAAGACGCGCGCCCGGCGTGGTGCCGATATCGGCGCTGATCCCCGATTGCGCATGCAGCAGCGCGCGCTGCTGCCAGCCGTAACGCACAGGTGTGTTCGCCACAAAAGCTGCGAGTTGTTCACTAATACGGTAGCCCAACGCGTTGGCCTGCGGATCTTTACCGTAGCGGGCGCTAAGCCCCTCTTTCTCGCACAGAATGTTGACCGCTTCCGCCAGAGAATAGATGCCAAACATCGGTACAAAACGATCGGGATCGATCAGGCCTTCTGCCACCAGGAAGCTATGATCAAAGAAGTGCGATTGCTCATAAAGGAAGGCGCAGCGAGCGTCGATGATGTCAATTTGCTGCTGACAGTAGTACGGCAACATGTGGGTGAAAAAATCGTCCGTGGAGTGACTGCGTCTGGCGACTTCCTGCAAATTGAGGCGCACCAGCGTACTGCCGCCGCCCGCCATCGGCAGGCTGTTATAACAGCTCACAATACCATACTGGCCTTTTGTGAAAATATTATCATTTATCGGGCCGTTGGCGATGTGGGGTTTACTGCACTCACAGATATTTTTGCTGACTTCCAGCAGCAGATCGTCTGAGGTAATGTCAGGGTCGTAGATAAAGGTGAGATTCGGTGCGACCTGCTTTAATTCTGCATCTGCACGCAGAATAGCGCGTGTGATTGGCGTATCGGCAGGGCCAATATTCACATGTGTGAAGGCGTCAGGAAGCGTGCGATCGAGGTAGCGCCAGAAACGTTTTATTCGGCTATCGATTTCTTCTTGTGTTAGAATTCTAACATACGGCATCAATAGCGCATCGAGATGCCCGAGGAATACCGGCATGGCGGTCACGGAAGGCACATGGTGATACAGAATGGTGAGCAAAGAGAGCGCATCATCCAGATCCTCAGCGCCTTCCAGCTCCAGCCATTCTGAACCGTTTACCAGAAATCGCGCGTAGTCAGGCAGTACGTAACGCGGTTTGTAGGGGGCATGGCCTTCGAACATATCGCAGATCACGCCCTCCGTCAGTGCGGCTTGCGCAGCGGGCGGCAGCGTCGGATAAGGCAATGCGTTTTCTGCTTCCAGCGCCAGAAAATGACGTTTCTGTTCCGGGCTTAACACAGGGCTGGTGACAATTTGCTGGCACTGTTGCAGCACCGATGAAGGGGTAGATGTTGTCATGGTGTGTTCCTCAGGCGAGAGATGGGCGAAGTGTAGGAAAAAGCGCGTCGCGATCTTTTGATCCCATACGGCGATCCGCGTGTTTTCTTGCGCTGAGAGGATGAGAAATTTGATTAATGTCTCATTATGGTTATGCAAACCTAATGGTGTTTTTCATTAACTGTGATGAGTGTCGAAGTGTGAGTGCGGGTCGGTGTTACAATAGTCACATACCCGCAAGGTAAAATTCTACGTCGGAGAACAAAATGACTGATTTAACGGCAAGCAGCCTGCGTGCATTGAAACTGATGGATCTGACCACCCTGAATGAAGACGACACCGACGCGAAAGTGATTGCGCTGTGTCATCAGGCGAAAACCCCGGTCGGTAACACCGCAGCGGTCTGCATCTACCCGCGTTTTATCCCGATTGCGCGCAAAACTCTGAACGAGCAGGGAACGCCGGATATTCGCATCGCCACCGTCACTAACTTCCCGCACGGTAACGACGATATTGATATCGCGCTGGCGGAAACCCGCGCAGCAATCGCCTACGGTGCTGACGAAGTTGACGTGGTCTTCCCGTACCGCGCACTGATTGCCGGTAACGAGCAGGTCGGCTTCGACCTGGTGAAAGCCTGTAAAGACGCCTGTGCAGCGGCGAACGTGCTGCTGAAAGTGATCATCGAAACCGGTGAACTGAAAGAAGAGGCACTGATTCGTAAAGCCTCTGAAATCTCCATCAAAGCGGGTGCGGATTTCATCAAAACCTCTACCGGTAAAGTGCCGGTGAACGCCACCCCGGAAAGCGCGCGCATCATGATGGAAGTGATCCGTGATATGGGCGTGTCCAAAACGGTGGGCTTCAAACCGGCGGGCGGCGTACGCAGCGCAGAAGACGCACAGCAGTTCCTGGCGATTGCCGACGAACTGTTTGGTGCAGACTGGGCGGATTCCCGCCACTACCGTTTCGGCGCATCCAGCCTGCTGGCGAGCCTGCTGAAAGCACTCGGCCACGGCGACGGTAAAAGCGCAAGCAGCTACTAAGTAAGATGCTTTGCGCCCGATGCGCTGCGCTTATCAGGCCTACGAGACATAACTCTCCGTAGGCCGGATAAGGCGTAGCCGTATCCGGCAAAAACCGCCTTCAAACTCTTTTCCTCAGGGAGGTTACCTTGTTTCTCGCACAAGAAATCATTCGTAAAAAACGCGATGGTCACGCATTAAGCGACGAAGAGATTCGCTTCTTTATCAATGGCATTCGCGACAACACCATTTCAGAAGGGCAAATTGCCGCTCTGGCGATGACCATTTTCTTCCATGATATGGCGATTGAAGAGCGTGTCTCACTGACCATGGCCATGCGTGATTCAGGAACCGTTCTGGACTGGAAAAGCCTTAACCTTAACGGGCCGATTGTCGATAAACACTCTACCGGCGGCGTGGGCGATGTCACTTCGCTGATGCTGGGGCCGATGGTTGCCGCATGTGGCGGCTATATCCCGATGATCTCCGGGCGCGGCCTGGGCCACACCGGCGGTACGCTGGACAAACTGGAAGCGATCCCCGGGTTTGATATCTTCCCGAGCGATGACCGTTTCCGTGAAATTATTAAAGACGTGGGTGTGGCGATTATTGGGCAGACCAGCTCGCTCGCACCGGCGGATAAACGTTTTTACGCCACCCGCGACATTACCGCGACGGTGGATTCCATCCCGCTCATCACCGCGTCTATCCTTGCCAAAAAACTGGCTGAAGGTATCGATGCGTTGGTAATGGATGTGAAAGTGGGTAGCGGCGCATTTATGCCGACCTACGAACTTTCTCAGGCGCTGGCCGAAGCGATTGTTGGCGTGGCCAACGGCGCAGGCGTGCGCACGACCGCGCTGCTGACGGACATGAACCAGGTGCTGGCTTCCAGCGCGGGTAACGCTGTCGAAGTACGCGAAGCGGTGCAGTTCCTGACCGGCGAATACCGCAATCCGCGCCTGTTCGACGTCACCATGGCGCTGTGCGTGGAAATGCTGATTTCCGGCAAGCTTGCCAAAGACGATGCAGAAGCGCGCGCCAAATTGCAGGCGGTGCTGGATAACGGCAAAGCGGCAGAGGTATTTGGCCGTATGGTCGCGGCACAAAAAGGCCCGACCGATTTTGTCGAAAACTATGCGAAATACCTGCCGACCGCGATGCTCAGCAAAGCGGTATATGCTGATACCGAAGGCTTTGTCGGCGCGATGGACACTCGCGCGCTCGGCATGGCGGTGGTGGCGATGGGCGGCGGACGCCGTCAGGCTTCCGATACACTTGATTACAGCGTCGGCCTGACCGACATGATTCGTCTGGGTGACAGCGTTGACGGGCAGCGTCCGCTGGCAGTCATTCACGCGAAAGATGAAAATAGCTGGCAGGAAGCGGCGAAAGCCGTCAAAGCGGCCATTCGCCTTGACGACAAAGCGCCAGAAATTACACCGACAGTCTATCGTCGAATCACTGAATAGCGATATACTGATCTGATCGCTTTTTTGCAGCGCAAGATGTATGGAGAACAAGATGAAACGTGCATTTATTATGGTGCTGGACTCCTTTGGTATCGGCGCAACTGAAGATGCCGACCGCTTTGGCGACGTCGGCGCAGACACTATGGGCCATATCGCGGAAGCCTGCGCCAAAGGTGAGGCTGATAATGGCCGTAAAGGCCCACTGAACCTGCCTAACCTGACCCGTCTGGGTCTGGTGAAAGCGCACGAGGGTTCTACCGGTAAAATCGCCGCGGGTATGGACGGCAATGCCGAAGTCGTTGGCGCGTACGCGTGGGCGCATGAACTCTCTTCCGGTAAAGACACCCCTTCCGGTCACTGGGAAATCGCTGGCGTGCCGGTTCTGTTCGACTGGGGCTACTTCAGCGACCACGAAAACAGTTTCCCACAGGAATTACTGGATAAACTGGTAAAACGCGCGAACCTGCCGGGTTACCTGGGTAACTGCCACTCTTCCGGTACCGTGATTCTGGATCAACTGGGCGAAGAGCATATGAAAACCGGTAAGCCGATTTTCTATACTTCTGCCGACTCCGTATTCCAGATAGCCTGCCACGAAGAGACTTTTGGTCTGGATAAACTTTACGAGCTGTGCGAAATCGCCCGTGAAGAGTTGACCGAAGGCGGCTACAACATTGGCCGCGTGATTGCGCGTCCGTTTATCGGCGATAAAGCGGGAAACTTCCAGCGTACCGGGAACCGTCACGACCTGGCTGTCGAACCGCCAGCGCCGACCGTGTTGCAGAAACTGGTTGATGAGAAAGACGGACACGTGGTTTCCGTGGGTAAAATCGCGGATATCTACGCAAACTGCGGTATCACTAAAAAAGTGAAAGCCACCGGGCTGGACGCGCTGTTTGACGCGACCATTAAAGAGATGAAAGAAGCGGGTGATAAGACCATTGTCTTCACCAACTTCGTTGATTTCGACTCCTCCTGGGGACACCGTCGCGATATCGCCGGTTACGCTGCGGGTCTTGAACTGTTCGACCGCAGGCTGCCGGAGCTGATGGAGCTGGTGGGAGAAGATGACATTCTGATCCTGACCGCTGACCACGGCTGTGACCCAAGCTGGCAGGGCACTGACCATACTCGTGAGCACATCCCGGTACTGGTTTATGGCCCGAAAGTGAAACCGGGCTCGCTCGGCCACCGCGAAACCTTCGCGGATATCGGCCAGACGCTGGCGAAATACTTCGGTACTTCCGATATGGAATATGGCAAAGCCATGTTCTGATAAAGGTGCGGCCTGATGCCCTCACCCCGGCCCTCTCCCACAGGGAGAGGGTGAAAACAAATTGATAAGGATAAAACGATGGCTACCCCACACATTAACGCAGAAATGGGCGATTTCGCTGACGTAGTTTTGATGCCAGGCGACCCGCTGCGTGCGAAGCACATTGCTGAAACTTTCCTCGAAGACGTGCGTGAAGTGAACAACGTTCGCGGCATGCTGGGCTTCACCGGTACCTACAAGGGCCGCAAAATCTCTGTAATGGGTCACGGCATGGGTATCCCGTCCTGCTCCATCTACACCAAAGAGCTGATCACCGATTTCGGCGTGAAGAAAATCATTCGCGTGGGTTCCTGCGGCGCGGTGCGCCCGGACGTAAAACTGCGCGACGTGGTTATCGGCATGGGCGCGTGCACTGACTCTAAAGTAAACCGTCTGCGCTTCAAAGATCATGACTTTGCGGCGATTGCTGACTTCGGTATGGTGCGTAACGCAGTTGACGCAGCGAAAGCGCTGGGCGTCGATGCGCGTGTGGGTAACATCTTCTCCGCAGACCTGTTCTACACGCCAGACCCGCAAATGTTCGACGTGATGGAAAAATACGGCATTCTGGGCGTTGAGATGGAAGCGGCGGGGATTTACGGCGTGGCAGCGGAATTTGGCGCGAAAGCGCTGACCATCTGCACCGTGTCTGACCATATCCGCACTCACGAGCAGACCACTGCCGCTGAACGTCAAACCACGTTCAACGACATGATTAAAATCGCACTGGAATCTGTACTGCTGGGCGACCAGGAGTAAGTTCGTTACCCCTCACCCTCTCCCTCAAGGGAGAGGGGATCGATCGTGCATGCAGTTTTCTCCCTCTCCCTGAGGGAGAGGGCCGGGGTGAGGGGAAATTATCGCACCGCCCCCGCAATCCACGCGGATAATTCCCGTAGCTCTTTCTCCTGCTCCGGGAAATCGCCCAATAGCGCCTCACACTCCTGTTGCAACACATCCGCCCGGTACAAACATCCCTGCAAACGCGCGGCCAGCGCTTCCAGCGGCGCAGGATTCAAACTGTCGGTAAAGACCTGCGTCCGGGTGATATGCCCCTTCTCAACGTCGAAATGCAGCTCTACGCCGCCCCAGGTGAAGCGTTCGTCCAGCAGATGGGTAAACGCCGGGGCCTGGCCGAAATTCCACTCCCAACTGCTCTGGCGCGCGAACGTTTCGGCGAAGTTGGGCAGGTCTGGCGTTTTATCCGGCGAGATAATCTCCGCCTCTACACGTTCGCCATAATGGGCGAAAAACGCTTCCGTCACCGCCGTGCAAATCTGCTCATGCGTGATGCCCGGTAACAGCTCCACCAGATTCGCCACCCGCCCGCGTACGGAGGTAATTCCCTTCGCCTGAAGTTTCTTCTTATCCGGGTTGAGGTAGTTCGCCAGACGACTGAGATCGGCGTTGAGCAGTAGCGTACCGTGGTGGAAGCCGCGATCTTTGGTCTCACGGTAGGCCGAACCTGACACCTTGCGATCGCCCTGGGGCGTTTTCACAATGAGGTCGTTACGTCCGGAGGCTTCCGCCACCGCACCCAGCGAATTCAAGGCGTCCAGCACAATGCGGGTTGAGACGGATTTATCGTACTCCGGCTTACCCGCCATAAACGTAAAACAGGTATTGCCGAGGTCATGGAACACGGCGCCGCCGCCGCTACTGCGACGCGCCAGGCGCACGTTGTCCTCTTCCATGCGCCGGGTATTACACTCTTTCCACGGGTTTTGCGCACGGCCTATGACCACGGTATCGGCGTTACGCCAGAGGAACAACACGCGCTGTGTGGCGGGCATCTGACGGAAAATACACTCTTCAACCGCCAGGTTAAACCAGGGGTCGTATGAGTCTGAGAGGAGCAGGCGTAAAGTGGCCATATTGAGTTTCCTTTCTACTCTTTTTTCTCTTCTTCCTCTTCCTGTACCGGTTTATTGGCGGTGAGAAGGAAGGGCGATTGTTGCCAGCGGGTGCGTTTGCCTTGCAGCAGAGTGCGCGTCAGCACCACGCCAATGGCAAGCGACAGTAATAGCATCAGGCGCAGAATATTGGTCGTGTTATCAACCTGTTTGGCTTCGGTTGGTAGCGTATGGGTGTCCAGCGTCAGACGTAAATACCCCAGTGGGCCATTTTTGCCCTGAATGGGTTCGACGATTTGCTGATTGAAATAGCCGCCCGCTTTTTTGCCATCCAGCGCCAGACGGTCGCGCAGTTCGACGCTCTCGCCGGCGCGGGCGATCATGTCGCCTTTTTCATCATACACCCCGGCGTCGAGGATGCGGCTTTCAGCGGTGAGTTGCGTGAGCAACTGGCGGACTTTTTTCTCATCCGGCGTCTCGCTGCGTACCAGTGGTGCCAGGTTTAGCGCCACCTGACGGGCAAGCGTGCGGGCCAGTTCTTCAAGCTGCGGATTACGCTGCTGCTGGTGTTGTTGACTGAACCATGATGCCCCTTGCATCAATGCCACCAGAAGTGCGAGGCATATCAGGACAATCACGGCGCGATGCAGTCTGAATTTCAGTTTTGCGCGTACCATATTCCACCTTTGAAAATTTGCAGCTTAATGTTGCCAGAAGCGCTGGTTACAAGGTAGCCTCATGCGTTATTTTCCTGGCCTTAATGAAGTGGAGTGGAGCTGTAATGCCGAACAGTTTGACCTGGTGCGACCTGCCTGAAGATGTCTCCTTGTGGCCTGGGTTGCCGCTTTCTTTAAGTGGCGATGAAGTGATGCCACTGGATTATCACGCCGGGCGCAGCGGCTGGTTGCTCTACGGCCGTGGGCTGGATAAACGCCAGTTAACCTCTTATCAGCGCAAACTGGGCGCGGCAATGGTGATTGTTGCAGCCTGGTGTGTGGAAGATTATCAGGTTATTCGTCTGGCCGGGTCATTAACGCCGCGCGCGACCAAACTGGCGCACGACGCCGGGCTGGATGTGGCACCGCTGGGGAAAATCCCACACCTGCGTACGCCAGGATTACTGGTCATGGATATGGACTCAACAGCCATCCAGATCGAGTGCATTGATGAAATCGCCAAACTGGCGGGGACGGGCGAGCTGGTTTCGGAAGTGACCGAACGCGCGATGCGTGGTGAACTCGACTTCGCCGCCAGCCTGCGCCAGCGTGTTGCCACGCTGAAGGGCGCAGATGCCAATATTCTGCGTCAGGTGCGCGACGACCTGCCGTTAATGCCGGGCTTAACCCAACTGGTGCTGAAGCTGGAATCGCTGGGCTGGAAAGTGGCGATTGCCTCCGGCGGTTTTACCTTCTTCGCGGAGTATCTGCGCGATAAGCTGCGCCTGACCGCCGCGGTTGCCAACGAACTGGGCATTATGGATGGCGTGCTGACGGGGGAAGTGGTGGGCAATATTGTTGATGCGAAATATAAAGCCAATACACTACAGCGCCTTGCTGAGCAGTATGACATCCCGAAAGAGCAGACCGTCGCCATTGGCGATGGCGCGAACGATCTACCGATGATCAAAGCGGCGGGGCTGGGCATTGCCTATCACGCCAAGCCGAAAGTTAATGAACAGACGGAAGTCATCATCCGTCACGCTGATCTGATTGGGGTGCTGTGCATTCTGACGGGCAGCCTGAATCAGGAATAAGAGGTAAAACGTGGCGAAAGCTCCAAAACGCGCATTTGTTTGTAATGAATGTGGTGCGGATTACCCGCGCTGGCAGGGGCAGTGCAGCGCCTGCCATGCCTGGAACACCATCACCGAAGTGCGCGTTGCTGCTTCGCCTACCGTGGCGCGTAATGAACGTCTGAGCGGTTATGCGGGCAGCGCTGGCGTGTCGAAAGTGCAGAAACTGTCGGATATTAGTCTGGAAGAGTTGCCGCGCTTCTCGACCGGTTTTAAAGAGTTTGACCGCGTACTGGGCGGTGGCGTCGTGCCGGGCAGTGCGATTCTTATCGGCGGTAACCCGGGGGCGGGGAAATCGACACTGCTGCTGCAAACGTTGTGCAAGCTTGCCGAGCAGATGAAAACCCTGTACGTCACCGGGGAAGAATCTTTGCAGCAGGTGGCGATGCGCGCGCATCGTCTTGGCCTGCCGACAGCAAATCTCAATATGCTCTCGGAAACCAGCATCGAACAGATTTGTATGATCGCCGAGGAAGAGCAGCCGAAGCTGATGGTTATCGACTCCATCCAGGTGATGCACATGGCGGATATTCAGTCTTCGCCGGGCAGCGTGGCGCAGGTGCGCGAAACGGCTGCTTATTTGACGCGCTTTGCCAAAACGCGCGGTGTGGCGATTGTGATGGTCGGCCACGTGACCAAAGATGGTTCACTGGCGGGCCCGAAGGTGCTGGAACACTGTATCGACTGCTCGGTGCTGCTGGACGGCGATGCTGATTCGCGCTTTCGCACCCTACGCAGTCATAAAAACCGTTTTGGTGCGGTGAATGAACTGGGCGTGTTCGCGATGACCGAGCAGGGGCTGCGTGAAGTCAGCAACCCGTCAGCTATTTTCCTGAGCCGTGGCGATGAAGTGACCTCCGGCAGTTCAGTGATGGTGGTGTGGGAGGGTACGCGTCCGCTGCTGGTTGAGATTCAGGCGCTGGTGGATCACTCTATGATGGCAAACCCGCGTCGCGTTGCGGTCGGGCTGGAGCAGAACCGTCTGGCGATTCTGCTGGCGGTGCTGCATCGTCACGGTGGTTTGCAGATGGCGGATCAGGACGTGTTCGTTAACGTGGTCGGCGGCGTGAAGGTCACTGAAACCAGTGCCGACCTGGCGCTGCTGTTGGCGATGGTCTCCAGCCTGCGTGACAGGCCGCTGCCGCAGGATCTCGTGGTGTTTGGTGAAGTTGGGCTTGCCGGGGAAATTCGCCCGGTACCGAGCGGCCAGGAGCGTATTTCCGAGGCCGCCAAACATGGCTTCCGCCGCGCGATTGTGCCAGCCGCGAACGTGCCCAAAAAACCGCCCGAAGGCATGCAGGTGTTCGGTGTGAAAAAACTCGCGGATGCGCTAAACGTCTTTGACGATTTATAATTAACCCCGCGCCGATGCCGGATGCGGCGTAAACGCCTTATCCGGCCTACCAGATTGTAGGCCTGATAAGCGCAGCGCATCAGGCGCAGTTCAGCGCCGTTGCCAAATTCGTAGGCCTGATAAGCGCAGCGCATCAGGCGCAGTTCAGCAATGATGCCGGATGCGGCATACAATTGTTTTACCATCGTTTATACCCATCAGCAGGAGGCTCTTGTGTCATCGTTTGACTATCTTAAAACCGCGATCCGTCAGAAAGGTTGCACGCTACAGCAAGTAGCTGACGCCAGCGGCATGACCAAGGGCTATCTTAGTCAGTTATTGAACGCCAAAATCAAAAGCCCAAGCGCGCAGAAACTCGAAGCATTGCATCGCTTTTTAGGCCTGGAATTTCCGCGTCTGCAAAAGACCGTTGGCGTGGTCTTCGGCAAGTTTTACCCACTGCATACCGGCCACATTTACCTGATTCAGCGCGCCTGTAGCCAGGTGGACGAGCTCCATATCATCATGGGTTACGATGATGTGCGCGACCGCACGTTGTTTGAGCAAAGCGCGATGTCGCAACAGCCTACCGTCCCGGATCGCCTGCGCTGGTTGCTGCAAACCTTTAAATACCAGAAAAATATTCGCATCCACGCCTTCAATGAAGAAGGCATGGAACCATACCCGCACGGCTGGGATGTCTGGAGCCGCGGCATGAAAGCCTTTATGGAAGAGAAGGGCATTCAACCGGACGTTATCTACACCTCCGAAGAGCTGGACGCGCCGCAGTACATTGAACATCTCGGCATCAAAACCGTGCTTGTCGATCCGAAGCGAACCTTCATGAACATCAGCGGCGGGCAGATTCGTGAGAACCCGTTCCGCTACTGGGAATACATCCCGACCGAAGTGAAGCCGTTCTTTGTGCGCACGGTGGCGATTCTTGGCGGCGAATCGAGCGGTAAATCAACGCTGGTAAACAAGCTCGCCAACATCTTTAATACCTCCAGCGCCTGGGAGTATGGCCGAGATTATGTCTTCTCGCATCTGGGCGGTGATGAGATGGCGCTGCAATATTCCGATTACGACAAAATTGCGCTCGGTCATGCACAGTACATTGATTTTGCAGTGAAATACGCCAATAAAGTGACGTTTATCGATACCGATTTTGTCAGCACCCAGGCGTTCTGCAAAAAATATGAAGGCCGTGAGCACCCCTTTGTGCAGGCGATGATCGACGAATACCGTTTCGACCTCGTCATCTTGCTGGAGAACAACACGCCGTGGATCAACGATGGATTGCGCAGCCTCGGCAGCTCTGTTGATCGCAAAGAGTTTCAGTCGCTGCTGGTATCGATGCTCAAAGAGAACAACATTGAGTTCGTGCATGTGGAAGAGGCAGACTACGATGCACGCTTCCTGCGCTGCGTGGAGTTGGTGAAGCAACTGATGGGTGAAGCGGGATAAGCTTAAAAGAATGCCGGGCATAAGCCCGGCATGGATGATTTACTTCGCAATACGTTTGTACTTGATACGCTTCGGCTCCAGCGCATCAGCGCCCAGCGTGCGTTTCTTATACTCTTCGTATTCGGTAAAGTTACCTTCGAAGAATTCCACTTTACCCTCATCCTGGTAATCCAGAATGTGCGTCGCGATACGGTCAAGGAACCAACGGTCGTGCGAGATAACCATCGCGCAGCCCGGGAATTCCAGCAGGGCGTTTTCCAGCGCGCGCAGGGTTTCGATATCCAGGTCGTTGGTCGGTTCATCGAGCAGCAGGACGTTGCCGCCTACCTGCAACAGTTTTGCCAGGTGCAGACGACCGCGCTCACCGCCGGACAGCTCGCCCACACGTTTCCCCTGGTCAACGCCTTTAAAGTTAAAACGACCAACGTACGCGCGGCTTGGCATCTCGGTGTTGCCGATCTTCATGATATCCAGCCCGCCGGAAACTTCTTCCCACACGGTTTTGCTGTTATCCATTGCGTCACGGAACTGATCTACCGACGCCAGTTTGACGGTATCACCAAGAGTGATCGTACCGCTGTCAGGTTGTTCCTGGCCTGACATCATACGGAACAGGGTGGATTTACCCGCGCCGTTCGGGCCGATGATACCGACAATCGCGCCTTTCGGTACGGAGAAGGTCAGGTCGTCAATCAGTACGCGATCGCCGTAGGATTTACGCAGATTGCTGACTTCCACCACTTTATCCCCCAGACGTGCGCCTGGCGGAATAAACAGTTCGTTGGTTTCGTTACGTTTCTGGTACTCAACGTTGTTAAGCTCTTCGAAACGGGCCAGACGCGCTTTGCCTTTAGACTGACGGCCTTTCGCGCCCTGACGTACCCACTCCAGCTCTTTCTCGATAGACTTACGACGCGCCGCTTCCTGAGAGGCTTCCTGCGCCAGACGCTGATCTTTCTGCTCCAGCCAGGAGGAGTAGTTACCTTCCCATGGAATACCTTCGCCGCGGTCAAGTTCCAGAATCCAACCGGCAACGTTATCGAGGAAGTAACGGTCGTGGGTAATCGCCACAACGGTGCCTTCGAAGTCGTGCAGGAAGCGTTCCAGCCACGCGACGGATTCGGCATCCAGGTGGTTAGTCGGTTCGTCGAGCAGCAGCATGTCTGGTTTTTCCAGCAGCAGACGGCACAGCGCGACGCGGCGACGTTCACCACCGGACAGGTTGGCGATTTTGGCATCCCAGTCCGGCAGACGCAGCGCATCAGCGGCGCGTTCCAGTTGGACGTTCAGGTTATGGCCATCGTGCGCCTGAATGATTTCTTCAAACTTGCCCTGCTGAGCGGCGAGCTTATCGAAGTCGGCATCCGGTTCGGCATATTTGGCGTAGACTTCGTCCAGGCCTTTCAGCGCATTAACCACTTCAGCAACCGCTTCTTCAACGGATTCACGAACGGTATGTTCCGGGTTTAACTGAGGTTCCTGCGGCAGGTAACCAATCTTCAGGCCTGGCTGCGGGCGAGCTTCACCTTCGATATCGGTATCGATACCCGCCATGATGCGCAGCAGGGTCGATTTACCGGCGCCATTCAGGCCCAGGACACCGATTTTTGCGCCAGGGAAGAAGCTCAGTGAGATGTTTTTCAGAATATGACGTTTCGGCGGAACCACTTTGCCGACACGATGCATGGTATAAACGAATTGAGCCACGTTGGACTTCGCCTCTTTTATTTTGATGGTAAGTATACAAAGCCGAAGTGTAGCCTTTTTCGTTCGTTAATCCCAGCGAGGCGGTAAACGCGATAAAAGCGTAAAAATGTGTCCAGAACGTGGCGCGTTGCCTCATGTGTGGTTAGCATGAAATAGATATCTTATACGCGGCATGAAGCTGCAATATGTGATTGATTAGAGGAAGATCGTGTGAAAAAAGCCAAACCGATGGCGTGGCGCGTGTTAGCGGCCAGTGTTTGCCTGTTGTCACTTAACAACCTGGCTCACGCGGATTCACTGGACGAACAGCGCAGTCGCTATTCGCAGATTAAGCAGGCCTGGGATAACCGACAGATGGACGTCGTGGGCCAGTTGATGCCAACGTTGCGGGAATACCCGCTTTATCCTTACCTGGAATATCGCCAGATCGCCGGCGATTTGATGAACACACCCGCCGTTACCGTCACCAATTTTGTGCGTGATAACCCGACGCTGCCGCCTGCGCGTACGCTCAAAAACCGCTTTGTGAATGAACTGGCGCGACGCGAAGACTGGCGCGGCCTGCTGGCCTTCAGCCCGGATAAACCCGGCACCACCGAAGCGCAGTGTAACTATTACTACGCCAAATATAATGTTGGCGAAACCCAGCAGGCCTGGGACGGTGCGAAAGCGCTCTGGCTGACGGGTAAAAGCCAGCCCAACGCCTGCGACAAACTGTTCAGCGCCTGGCGTTCGTCCGGCACGCAGGATCCGCTCGCGTATCTCGAACGTATTCGACTGGCGATGAACGCGGGTAATACCTCGTTGGTCAAAGCGCTGGCCTCGCAGATGCCGGCAGATTATCAAACCATTTCGCAGGCGGTGACCGACCTTGCGAACAATCCCAACAACGTGCTGACCTTCGCGCGCACCACGGGCGCAACCGATTTTACCCGCTCGGTGGCGGCGGTGGCGTTTACCAGCGTTGCGCGTCAGGATGCGGAAAACGCGCGACTGATGATCCCATCGCTGGTGCAGGCTCAGCAGCTTAATGACGATCAAACCCAGGAACTGCGTGATATCGTCGCCTGGCGTTTGATGGGCACTGACGTTACCTCCGAGCAGGAAAAATGGCGCGACGACGCCATTATGCGTTCCCAGTCAACGTCGCTGATTGAGCGTCGGGTGCGTATGGCGCTGGGTACGGGCGATCGCCGTGGGCTGAATACGTGGCTGGCGCGTCTGCCGATGGATGCCAAAGAGAAAGACGAGTGGCGTTACTGGCAGGCCGACCTGTTGATGGAGCGCGGGCGCGATGACGAAGCGAAAGAGATCTTAAAATCCTTAATGACTCAGCGTGGTTTCTACCCGATGGTGGCGGCACAGCGTCTGGGTGAGGATTATACCCTGCGCATTGAAGGCCCACAGGGCACGGTTTCGCCGTTGCTGGTGAACGGCCCGGAAATGGCGCGCGTGCGTGAACTGATGTACTGGGATATGGATAACACCGCGCGCAGCGAGTGGGCGAACCTGGTCAGCAGCCGCACGAAGAACGAGCAGGCCCAGCTGGCGCGCTACGCGTTTGATCAGCGCTGGTGGGATCTCAGCGTGCAGGCGACCATCGCGGGCAAGCTGTGGGATAATTTGCAAGAGCGCTTCCCGCCAGCCTATAACGATCTCTTTGTGCGTTACACCGCCGGTAAAGACATTCCGCAAAGCTATGCGATGGCGATTGCACGCCAGGAAAGCGCCTGGAACCCGAAAGTGAAATCGCCGGTAGGGGCGAGCGGCCTGATGCAAATCATGCCGGGTACGGCGACGCACACGGTGCAGATGTTTAATATCCCGGGCTACAGCAACCAGAATCAGCTGCTGGATCCGGAAACCAACATCAATATCGGTACCAGCTATCTGCAATACGTTTACCAGCAGTTTGGTAACAACCGCATCTTCTCTTCCGCTGCGTACAACGCTGGCCCGGGGCGCGTGCGCACCTGGCTTGGCAACAGCGCCGGGCGAATCGATCCGGTTGCGTTTGTTGAGAGCATTCCGTTCTCGGAAACGCGCGGTTATGTGAAGAACGTGCTGGCTTATGACGCGTACTATCGTCACTTTATGGGTGAAAAAGAGGCGATCTTTAGCGACAGCGAGTGGCAACGTCGTTACTGATCCGCAGTGACTATGTTATGCTGTACTCGTTGAAGAGTACATACAGCGGATGGCCCTGTGCCATCCGCCATAACATGGCGGCATACTATGACCCAACAATCACCTTATTCAGCCTCCGTCGCGGAACAGCGGCATCAGGAGTGGCTTCGCTTTGTTGAACTGCTTCGTCTGGCCTATACCGATGAGCACGCACTGCCTTTACTCGACCTGATCATGACGCCGGACGAGCGCGAAGCGCTGGGCACGCGCGTGCGTATTATTGAAGAACTGCTGCGCGGTGAGATGAGCCAGCGTGAGCTGAAGTCGGAGTTAGGCGCGGGCATCGCCACCATCACTCGCGGTTCGAACAGCCTGAAATCCGCTCCGGCCGAACTGCGTCAATGGCTGGAGCAGACGTTGCCGAAAACGGTGAACAACGCCTGATGGCGCTGCGCTTATCAGGCCTACTTGATCCGTATCCTCGGGCAAACTTACGTGCGTTGCCCGTAAATCGCGTTATGGAACGGGCTTAACGCTAACACCACCGCCTGATGATAAACGCTGCTGCGCGTCAGGGTACCTTTGGTGAACACGCCGATAGCGCCTTCTTTGCGGCCAATTTTATCGATCCCGGTGTAGTGCGACATCACCGGGCCGAGTTCTTCCCCTTCACGTACTTTTTCCAGAATCACTTCCGGCAGGGGTAAGGTGGCGGAACGCGCTTCACCGCGAAGCTCTGTATTTTCAATGACCACCCAACTGAAGGTACTGCCTTCATCAATACCCGCTTCAATCGCCACCCAAAAATCCGCGTTCGGACGCAGGGCGCGCGCATTCTCGACGCGATTTCGTGCGCCAGCACGCGTTTCTTCACTGCCAATCGGCTGTTCAGGCACGCCAGTGTCGACGGAGATAGCGTCAATATGGCAGGATCCTTCACCGTAGATCAGCTCAAATGCAGCAAGAATTGCCTGAATTTTGGCAGGATTGGTGGTAGCTGTGACAACATTGTGCATAATCAGAACAACTCATAAGATTTAACATCACCGCAGTATACGGAAGAAAGACATGTTACAGGTATACCTTGTTCGCCATGGCGAAACGCAGTGGAACGCCGAACGGCGTATTCAGGGCCAGTCTGATAGTCCGCTCACCCAGAAAGGTGAGGATCAGGCAAAGCAAGTGGGCGATCGCGTTCGCTCTCTGGGGATCACCCATATCATCACCAGCGATCTGGGGCGTACCCGTCGTACTGCGGAGATCATCGCCGATGCCTGCGGATGCGAAGTGATCGCTGACCCGCGTCTGCGTGAGCTGAATATGGGCGTGCTGGAACAGCGCCATATCGACACGTTAACGGCGGAAGAAGAGGCGTGGCGTCGTCAACTGGTCAACGGTACGCCGAATGGCCGTATCCCGGAAGGAGAGTCGATGCAGGAGCTGAGCGAGCGTATGCACAGCGCGCTGCAAAGCTGTCTGGAACTGCCGCCGGGAAGCCGCCCGCTGCTGGTCAGCCACGGTATCGCACTGGGTTGTCTGGTGAGCACCATTCTCGGCCTGCCCGCGTATGCGGAGCGCCGTTTGCGCCTGCGTAACTGCTCGATTTCGCGTATTGACCATCAGCAGAGCGCCTGGCTGGCGTCGGGATGGGTGGTGGAAACCGCAGGCGACGTCTCACATCTGGACGCCCCTGCGTTAGACGAACTGCAGCGTTAACGACGAATTGGGATCAGGTATTCGCAGCGCAACTGAATTGGCGGCTCCTGGTCCCGCGCTTCATCCTGCGGGAAGAAGCGCTCAATATCCAGCCCCTTACGACGCGTCAGGTTGAGCATGGGCATGCAGGTGCCATAAAGCGTAAGGATAAATTCCTGTAGCCCGGTTCCCAAACCTTCATACGTGAACATCACATACTCGCCGCCTTCCAGCGTCACCGGATGCGAATTGTTCAGGTGGCCGTTAGCCATATCTGGCGTAACCGCCGTGGTGTAAAACACTTCCTGCTCATCGTCTTTTTCCAGGCTCGGACGCGGCTCATGCAGGCCGTAAAGCGTTGGCGGGATCGACGGCGAATTGCCCAGAAACTCCTGCCAGAACTGCACGCGCATTTGCTGACGGAACTCGGAAATCTCTTCCAGTTTGCAGGTATAGCTTTGCGTCACCCCAACCAGCGGAGTGGCTGGCAGCGTCACAAACTCATACGGCGGCATGGTGAATTCCCCCAGGCGCAGCGGTGGACGCATGCCGAAAGAGCTCCAGTCCGGCGAGCGGCGATAAAGTGCGGGCGTCAGGGCAAACTGTTTTTTAAACGCGCGGGTAAAGGTTTGCTGCGAATCGAAGCGATACTGCAGCGCAATGTCTAAAATAGGGCGAGCGGTCAGGCGTAGCGCGACAGCAGATTTCGACAGACGCCGCGCACGGATGTAAGCGCCAATGGCATGACCGGTGACATCTTTGAACATCCGCTGCAAATGCCACTTGGAATAGCCCGCTTTTGCCGCAACATTATCAAGCGACAGGGGTTGATCCAGATGACCTTCAAGCCATACAAGGAGATCGCGAATAATCCCAGCCTGATCCATATAATGTCCTCGTCCTTAAAATTATAGGTGCCTGATACTAAGGTAGCGGATAATAGCATTTTTTGATGTTTTAGCATTCAGTGTTTTTTTTGTGCATTCATGCGCTTTTACATTGGGTTGCGGCGTATTATTTGTAAAGGTGTGATCTTTCAATACGTTATATCTGAAATGTTGAATAATCACTCAATCGAATCGTCAGGAATGGTAACAATATGAAATACAAGAAGTTAGTGGCGGGCCTGGTACTGAGTGTCTGCGGTTTTAGCGCACATGCGGAACAAATTGGCTCGGTCGATACCGTTTTCAAAATGTTTGGCCCGGACCACAAAATCGTGGTTGAAGCCTTTGACGATCCCGATATCACCAACGTCACCTGCTACATCAGTCGGGCAAAAACCGGGGGCATTAAGGGGGGATTGGGGCTGGCGGAAGATACCTCTGATGCCGCGATTTCCTGCCAGCAGGTGGGCCCGATCGAACTCTCCGATAAGATCAAAAACGGGAAATCGCAGGGTGAAGTGGTATTCCAGAAACGGACTTCTTTAGTCTTTAAAAAGCTGCAGGTTGTCCGTTTCTACGACAGCAAGCGTAATGCGCTGGTGTATCTCACTTATTCCGATAAAGTGGTCGATGGTTCGCCAAAAAATGCCATTAGCGCGGTGCCGATTATGCCGTGGGGCAAATAACAAGGAACGTGTATGCAACAACCGCTGATATGGCTGGTGGAAGATGAGATAAGCATCGCGGATACGCTTATCTACATGCTCCAGCAGGAGGGATTTATCGTCAGGGCGTTTGAGCGCGGCCTGCCTGCGCTGGAAGAGGCGCGGCACTCCTTGCCTGATCTGGCTATTCTTGATGTTGGCCTGCCGGATATCAGCGGTTTTGAATTGTGCCGCCAGTTGCTGGCGCGACACGCGGCGTTGCCGGTGCTGTTTCTTACTGCCCGCAGCGATGAAGTGGACAAACTGCTGGGGCTGGAAATCGGCGCGGATGACTACGTGGCCAAGCCGTTTTCGCCGCGTGAAGTCTGCGCCCGCGTGCGCACGATCCTGCGTCGTCTGCAAAAGTTTTCTGCACCGCCTGCGCAGGTGCGTGTCGGAGATTTCCTGCTCGATGAACCCGCCGCGCAGGTGAGCTGGTGCGGCCAGCCGTTAATGCTTACGCGCTATGAGTTTCTGCTGCTGAAGACGCTGATTCTGTCGCCGGGGCGCGTGTATTCGCGCCAGCAACTGATGGATATCGTCTGGGGCGATGCGGCGGAAAGCTTCGATCGCACCGTGGATACGCATATCAAAACCCTGCGCGCTAAACTGCGCGTGATTGACCCATCACGGCAGCCTATCAATACCCATCGTGGTCTCGGCTACAGTCTGGTGAAAGCCTGATGCGCATCGGCATGCGCGTACTGCTGGGCTACTTTTTGATTGTGGCGGTGGCGGGCTGGTTTGTGTTGTCGATCTTCGTGCAGGAGATCAAACCCGGCGTGAGGCGCGCAACGGAAGGGACGCTGATTGACACCGCCACGCTGCTGGCGGCGCTGGCGCGTGACGACATGCTGGCGGGTAACCCGGCGCAGGGCAAACTGGCGCAGGCTTTTCGTCAACTGAGCACGCAGCCGTTCCGCGCCAATATCAGCGGTATCCATAAAGTTCGCAATGAGTATCACGTCTACATGACCGATGCGCAAGGGCGAGTGGTCTTTGACTCGGCCAACATTGCCGTCGGGCAGGACTACTCTCGCTGGAATGACGTTTGGCTCACGCTGCGTGGGGAATACGGCGCGCGCAGCACTGCGCAGGATCCCCGCGATCCTGAAAGTACGGTGATGTACGTCGCCGCGCCGATTGTTGATAAGGGTAAGATCATCGGCGTACTCAGCGTTGGCAAACCTAACGCCGCCATCGCGCCGGTGATTAAGCGTAGCGAGCGTCGCATGCTGTGGGCGGCAGGCGCGCTGCTGGGCATTGCGCTGCTGATTGGCGGCGGCGTGATTCTGTGGATCAACCGCTCTATCGGTAAGCTGGTGCACTATGCCGACTCGGTCACGCATGAACAACCGGTTCCGTTACCGGAACTGGGCAGCAGTGAGCTGCGTAAGCTGGCACAGGCGCTGGAAAGTATGCGCCTGAAGCTGGAAGGCAAAAATTATATCGAGCAGTACGTTTATGCCCTCACGCACGAGCTTAAAAGCCCGTTGGCGGCGATTCGCGGTGCGGCGGAGATCTTACGCGAAGGGCCGCCGCCGGAGGTTGTGGCGCGCTTTACAGACAATATTCTTCAGCAGAATGCACGCATGCAGGTGCTGGTGGAAACGTTGTTGCGCCAGGCTCGGCTGGAGAATCGCCAGGAGATTACGCTCATGCCGGTGTCTGTAGCGACGTTATTCAACCAGCTACAGGAATCACGTAGCGTCACGTTGGCGGCGAAACAAATTGCGCTGCATGTCGAACCGACTACCCTGAGCGTGGCGGCGGATGAAGCCCTGCTGATGCAGGCGATGGGCAATCTGCTGGATAACGCTATCGATTTTACGCCGGAGCAGGGGAGTATCACCCTTAGCGTCGATGCGCAGGGCGATAGCGTGGTGCTGAGCGTTATCGACAGTGGCAGCGGTATTCCTGATTTTGCTCTGTCGCGCATCTTCGAGCGTTTTTATTCGCTGCCGCGCGCCAGTGGTCACAAAAGCAGCGGCCTGGGGCTGGCATTTGTCAGCGAAGTCGCGCGCCTGCATCACGGCGACGCCCGATTACATAACCGCGAGCAGGGCGGTGTGGAAGCTACGCTCACACTTCACCGGCACTTCACATAACTTCAAATTCACCGCACATAGCCCACTTACTCTGCTGCCATAGCAAAGGAGAAGGTTATGTCGAAATCAAAATCACCGCTGGTTGTAAAAATTGTTACCCTCATTGGCACGATGCTGTTGCTGTTAATCCCGCTGATGGTTATCAGGGGATTGATTGTTGAGCGTGCCGATTACCGTGGCGAAGTGGAAGAGGCGATTAGCCGGAGCACCAGCGGCCCGCAGAAGTTGGTCGGGCCGCTGATCGCGATTCCGGTGACGGAAATGTATACCACGCTGGAAAATAACCACGAAGTCTCACAAAAGCGCACGTTTATTCATTTCTGGCTGCCGGAGTCGTTAATGGTTGAGGGCAATCAGAACGTCGAACCGCGTAAAGTGGGCATATATGAAGGGCAGGTGTGGAAAACGGACGTCAACATTAAGGCCGAGTTTGATACTTCGCGGCTGGAGAGTCTCAATCACGCCAATATTACATTAGGGAAACCGTTTATGGTGATGGCTGTAGGTGATACGCGTGGCATTGGCGTGGTGAATGCACCAGGCCTGGACGGAACGCCGTTGCAGGTTGAGCCCGGCACCGGAATTGCCGGGGAGCCGCAGGGGCTGCATGTTAAGTTGCCGGATTTCCCGTTCACACCGAAGAAATTTAACCTCGACTTCTCGCTGGTTCTGAGTGGCACGGGCAATTTTTCTGTCGTTCCTCTTGGGCGGAACAGCGAACTGGTGCTTAATAGCAACTGGCCGCATCCGAACTTTATCGGCGATTTCCTGCCCGTGAAACGGGAAGTCAGCCCCACCGGTTTTCAGGCGCGTTGGCAAAGCAGCTGGTTTGCCAATAATCTGGGGGAGCAGTTCGCCGATGCCGACAAATTTGCCTCACCGGATCTCCCTTCGTTTAACGTTGCCGTCGCAACGCCCGCCGATCACTATCAACTGACCGATCGTGCCACCAAATATGCGCTTTTGCTGATTGCCCTGACCTTTACGGCCTTCTTCGTCTTTGAAATGCTTACCGGGCGGCGCATGCATCCAATACAGTATCTGCTGGTAGGACTGTCGCTGGTGATGTTCTACTTTTTGCTGCTGGCGTTGTCGGAGCACATCGGCTTTACCACGGCATGGGTAGCCGCGAGCCTGGTTGGTGCGTTAATGAACGGTGTCTATTTGCAGGCGGTGTTGAAAAGCTGGCGTAGCAGCCTGTTATTTACGCTGGCGTTGCTGGTTCTTGATGGTGTGATGTGGGCGCTGTTGCGTTCAGAGGAAATTTCGTTGCTGCTGGGAACGGGCGTACTGCTGATGGCATTGTGCGGCGTGATGTTCCTGACGCGCAATCTGGACTGGTACGCGCTGGGGTCGCCAAAAGCGGCAGGGCTGCGGGAGAGTGATGAGCTGCGAATCTGGAAATAAGCCTTTGCAGGCCCGGTAAGCGAAGCATCACCAGGCTGCTTCTGGATAACCCACAAAAACGAAAACGGCGCTTAACGCGCCGTTTTTAATTATTCCTGCAGTTCGCCGCAGAAGCGGTAACCTTCACCATGAATGGTGGCAATGATTTCCGGCGTGTCCGGCGTAGATTCGAAATGCTTACGAATACGACGAATGGTCACGTCAACGGTACGGTCATGCGGCTTCAGCTCGCGACCGGTCATTTTCTTCAGCAGTTCAGCACGAGACTGAATTTTGCCAGGGTTTTCGCAGAAGTGCAGCATCGCGCGGAATTCGCTACGCGGCAGCTTATACTGCTCGCCGTTAGGGCTCACCAGAGAACGGCTGTTGATGTCCAGTTCCCAACCGTTGAACTTGTAGCTTTCCACGCTGCGACGTTCCTCGCTAACGGTACCCAGGTTCATGGTACGAGAAAGCAGGTTACGTGCACGGATGGTCAGTTCACGCGGGTTGAACGGTTTAGTGATGTAATCGTCAGCACCGATTTCCAGGCCGAGGATTTTGTCGACTTCATTGTCGCGCCCGGTCAGGAACATCAGCGCTACGTTTGCTTGCTCGCGCAGTTCGCGTGCCAGCAGAAGGCCGTTTTTCCCTGGCAGGTTGATATCCATGATCACCAGGTTGATATCATTTTCAGAGAGGATCTGATGCATTTCCGCGCCATCGGTCGCTTCGAAAACATCGTAGCCTTCTGCTTCGAAAATACTTTTTAACGTGTTGCGTGTTACCAACTCGTCTTCAACGATAAGAATGTGCGGGGTCTGCATGTTTGCTACCTAAATTGCCAACTAAATCGAAACAGGAAGTACAAAAGTCCCTGACCTGCCTGATGCATGTCGTAAATTAACATCACCGGCGTAACATGACTAAAGTACGTAATTGCGTTCTTGATGCACTTTCCATCAACGTCAACAACATCATTAGCTTGGTCGTGGGTACTTTCCCTCTGGACCCGACAGTGTCAAAAACGGTTGTCATCCTAACCATTTTAACAGCAACATAACAGGCTAAGAGGGGCCAGACAGCCAATAAACCTACGCTTCGTTGACATATATCAAGTTCAATTGTAGCACGTTAACAGTTTGGTGAAATCATCGCTGCTAAATGCTAACGCTTATCACATTTTTTCCACAACTCAATTAGTTGCGTAGATTAACTGATAAAGGCGTTGAATCCAATGATGATGATCTAAAAGGCACGAAAATAGTATTTATAAACATGAGGATATATAAGCTCTGTTAACATTAAAATACATAGTTTCCATCATGAATAGTTTAGTATCTTTTATATGTTATGAAACATCATTTCAGTGATTTTTGTTGCAATTATGTAAATTCGCGCTGCGCAATATGTTGAACTACATCACATTTTTGCCGCATCACCCGTCAGAAAGAGAACTTTAAATGCGCTTATCGATAGTGCTGGTTTCACCAGCAAGAGCTGAAAATATCGGCGCCGCCGCAAGAGCCATGAAAACCATGGGGTTTAGCGACCTGCGCATCGTGGATAGCGAGGCCCACCTTGAGCCCGCAACCCGCTGGGTCGCACATGGATCTGGCGATATCATTGATAATATCACCTGCTACTCCACTCTTGCCGATGCGCTGCATGATGTTGATTTTACTGTCGCTACGACCGCGCGTAGCCGGGCAAAGTTCCATTACTACGCCACGCCGCAGGAACTTTTGCCGATGCTTGCGGAAAAAGCGCAGTGGATGGGACACGCCGCGCTGGTGTTTGGCCGCGAAGATTCCGGGCTGACCAACGATGAACTGGCGCTGGCTGACGTGTTGACTGGCGTGCCGATGGTAGCCGATTACCCATCGCTCAACCTCGGCCAGGCGGTGATGGTGTACTGTTATCAGCTCTCTTCTCTGTTGCAGCATGCGCCGCAACCGGTCGTCACCGGGGGGGAAAACCAGCTGCAGGCATTACGTGCGAGAATCACCGCGCTGCTGTCTCAACTTGAGGTCGCCGATGATGTAAAACTGGCTGACTGGCTGCAGCAGCGGATCGGCTTACTTGAACAGCGCGATACGGCAATGTTGCATCGTTTGCTGCACGATATTGAAAAAAAACTCACAGAGTAAAATCCTGTTAGTTTTTTGTTTTTTAGCGTGACGGTCTATATTGTTGCGGAAGTGTTGGGCTATAAAGTTAGAAATTCCCGCCTCAATGGCGGGATGTGAAGTGGTTGCGAAACGTGACGAACTTAAAAATTCGTTGACTTAAGCGGTCAGATACTTTAACCAATATAGATACAGCGCACAGACAGCGTAAAAATAACAGAGCACACAACATCCATGATTCGCATCAGCATGATTATCACCATGACAACCACCACTATTACCACAGGTAACGGTGCGGGCTGACGCGTACAGGAAACACAGAAAAAAGCCCGCACCTAAACAGTGCGGGCTTTTTTTTCGACCAAAGGTAACGAGGTAACAACCATGCGAGTCTTGAAGTTCGGCGGTACATCAGTGGCAAATGCAGAGCGTTTTCTGCGTGTTGCCGATATCCTGGAGAGTAATGCCAGACAGGGGCAGGTTGCGACCGTGCTCTCTGCCCCGGCGAAAATCACTAACCACCTGGTGGCGATGATTGAGAAAACCATCGGCGGGGTGGATGCCCTCTCCAATATCGACGATGCCGAACGCATTTTTTCCGAACTTCTTCAGGGGCTTGCTGCGGCCCAGCCAGGATTCCCGCTGGCTGAACTGAAACAAACGGTCGACAGCGAATTTGCCCAAATCAAACATATTCTGCATGGTATCAGCCTGCTGGGTCAGTGCCCGGATGGCGTTAACGCCGGGCTCATTTGCCGGGGCGAGAAACTCTCTATCGCCATCATGGCGGGGCTGCTGCGTGCTCGCGGCCACAACGTGACGGTTATCGATCCGGTCGAAAAGCTGCTGGCGACCGGCCATTACCTTGAATCTACCGTGGATATCGCCGAATCCACTCGTCGCATTGCGGCAAGTCAAATCCCATCTGACCACATGATCCTGATGGCCGGGTTCACCGCAGGTAATGAGAAGGGGGAACTGGTTGTACTGGGGCGTAATGGCTCCGATTATTCGGCTGCCGTACTCGCTGCCTGTCTGCGTGCCGACTGTTGTGAGATCTGGACTGATGTCGACGGCGTGTATACCTGCGACCCGAGACAGGTACCCGACGCTCGCCTGCTGAAGAGTATGTCGTATCAGGAGGCCATGGAGCTCTCCTACTTCGGCGCGAAAGTCCTTCACCCCCGTACCATTGCCCCCATCGCTCAATTCCAGATCCCTTGTCTGATTAAAAACACCGGAAACCCACAAGCGCCAGGTACACTCATTGGTGGCAGCAGTAGCGAAGATGATTTGCCGGTGAAAGGGATCTCTAACCTCAATAACATGGCGATGTTCAGCGTCTCCGGCCCGGGTATGAAGGGCATGGTGGGCATGGCGGCGCGCGTGTTCGCGACCATGTCGCGTGCGGGCATCTCCGTGGTTCTTATCACCCAATCCTCCTCCGAATACAGCATCAGTTTCTGTGTGCCGCAAAGCGACTGTGCGCGGGCGAAGAAAGCGATGGAAGATGAATTCTACCTGGAACTGAAAGAAGGGCTACTGGAGCCGCTGGCGATCATGGAACGGCTGGCGATTATCTCCGTGGTTGGTGATGGAATGCGCACCCTGCGTGGGATCTCGGCGAAGTTCTTTGCCGCGCTGGCGCGTGCCAATATCAACATTGTGGCGATTGCTCAGGGCTCGTCTGAGCGCTCTATTTCTGTGGTGGTCAGCAACGATGACGCGACAACCGGCGTTCGCGTTACGCACCAGATGCTGTTCAACACCGATCAGGTGATTGAAGTGTTTGTGGTGGGCGTCGGCGGCGTCGGCGGGGCGCTGCTGGAACAGATCAAGCGCCAGCAGGCGTGGCTGAAAAATAAACATATCGACCTGCGTGTGTGCGGCGTGGCGAATTCAAAAGCGCTGCTCACCAGTGTGCACGGCCTGAATCTTGAAAACTGGCAAGCGGAACTGGCGGAAGCAAAAGAGCCGTTTAACCTTGGCCGCCTGATTCGCCTGGTGAAAGAGTACCACTTGCTTAACCCGGTGATTGTTGACTGTACCTCCAGCCAGGCTGTTGCCGATCAGTATGCTGACTTCCTGCGCGAAGGCTTCCACGTGGTCACGCCGAACAAAAAGGCGAACACCTCGTCGATGGATTACTATCACCAGTTGCGTCACGCGGCGGAGAAATCGCGCCGCAAATTCCTCTATGACACTAACGTCGGCGCGGGCCTGCCGGTGATTGAAAACCTGCAAAACCTGCTTAATGCGGGTGATGAGCTGCAACGCTTCTCAGGCATTCTTTCCGGCTCCCTGTCGTTTATCTTCGGCAAGCTGGACGAAGGCATGAGTTTCTCTGAAGCGACGAAAGTGGCGCGTGAAATGGGTTATACCGAACCGGACCCGCGCGATGACCTCTCAGGGATGGACGTGGCGCGTAAACTACTTATTTTAGCCCGCGAAACCGGACGTAGCCTTGAATTGAGTGATATGGTGGTGGAGTCGGTGCTGCCAGAAAGCTTTGATGCTTCAGGCGACACCGAAAGCTTTATGGCCCGCCTGCCGCAGCTCGACGACGTGTTTTCCGCCCGCGTGGCGAAAGCGCGTGATGAAGGCAAAGTGCTGCGCTACGTCGGTAACATCGATGAAGACGGCGTGTGTCGCGTGAAGATTGACGCTGTTGATGGCAACGATCCGCTCTATAAAGTCAAAAACGGCGAGAACGCGCTGGCGTTTTACAGCCACTATTATCAACCGCTGCCGCTGGTGCTACGCGGCTACGGTGCGGGGAACGACGTCACGGCCGCCGGGGTGTTCGCTGACCTGTTACGTACCCTGTCATGGAAGTTAGGAGTTTAAGATGGTCAAAGTATATGCCCCGGCTTCCAGTGCCAACATGAGCGTCGGGTTCGATGTATTAGGCGCGGCGGTGACGCCTGTCGATGGAAGCCTGTTGGGTGATAACGTGTCGGTAGACGCGGCGGAAAGCTTCAGCCTGCGTAATGTCGGACGCTTTGCCGATAAATTACCGACTGAGCCAAAAGAGAATATTGTTTATCAGTGCTGGGAACGTTACTGCCAGGAAATCGGGAAAACCGTTCCGGTGGCGATGACGCTCGAAAAAAACATGCCGATTGGCTCCGGGCTGGGTTCCAGCGCCTGTTCCGTAGTGGCAGCGCTGGTAGCGCTGAATGAATTTTGCGGCAAGCCGCTGGACGAAACCCGCATGCTGGCTCTGATGGGCGAGATGGAAGGGCGCATCTCCGGCAGCGTGCACTACGACAACGTTGCGCCGTGCTATCTGGGCGGCATGCAGTTGATGATTGAAGAGAACGGCATCATCAGCCAGCAGGTTCCGGGGTTTGATGAATGGTTGTGGGTGCTGGCGTATCCCGGCATCAAAGTGTCGACGGCGGAAGCGCGGGCGATTTTGCCAGCCCAGTATCGCCGTCAGGACTGTATTGCGCATGGCCGCCATCTGGCCGGCTTTATTCATGCCTGTTATTCCCGTCAGCCTTTGCTGGCGGCGAAATTGATGAAAGATGTGATTGCCGAACCGTATCGCACTAAGCTGCTGCCAGGCTTTAGCCAGGCACGTCAGGCGGTGGCGGAAATTGGTGCACTCGCTTGCGGTATTTCCGGTTCCGGGCCGACCTTGTTCGCCCTGTGTGATAAGCCGGACACGGCGCAGCGCGTGGCCGACTGGCTGGGCAAACATTATCTGCAAAATCAGGAAGGCTTCGTTCATATTTGCCGGCTGGACACGGCGGGCGCACGAGTAGTGGGATAACCGATGAAACTCTATAACTTAAAAGATCACAACGAGCAGGTCAGCTTCGCGCAGGCCATCACCCAGGGCCTGGGCAAGAATCAGGGGCTGTTTTTCCCGCACGACCTGCCGGAGTTCAACCTCACCGAGGTGGATGAGATGCTGGAAATGGACTTCGTGCCGCGCAGCGCGAAAATCCTCTCCGCGTTCATCGGCGATGAAATCCCTCAGGAGCTGCTGGAAGAGCGCGTTCGCGCCGCTTTTGCTTTCCCGGCACCCGTAAGCCAGGTGCAGGAAGATGTTGGTTGTCTGGAGCTGTTCCATGGCCCGACCCTGGCATTCAAAGACTTTGGCGGTCGCTTTATGGCGCAGATGCTGACCCATATCAGCGGCGACAAACCGGTCACCATCCTGACGGCGACGTCTGGTGATACCGGCGCGGCGGTGGCTCACGCGTTTTATGGCCTGCCGAACGTACGCGTGGTTATCCTTTACCCGCGTGGCAAAATCAGCCCGTTGCAGGAAAAACTGTTCTGTACCTTGGGTGGCAACATTGAAACAGTCGCAATCGACGGCGATTTTGATGCCTGCCAGGCGCTGGTGAAACAGGCATTTGATGACGAAGAACTGAAAGCGGCGCTGGGGCTTAACTCGGCTAACTCGATCAACATCAGCCGCCTGCTGGCGCAGATTTGCTACTACTTTGAAGCCGTGGCGCAACTGCCGCAGGAAGCCCGTAACCAACTGGTGGTCTCGGTGCCAAGCGGTAACTTCGGTGACCTGACCGCAGGCCTGCTGGCGAAATCCCTTGGCCTGCCGGTGAAACGCTTTATCGCCGCCACTAACGTCAATGACACCGTACCGCGCTTCCTGCAACAGGGCGAGTGGGCGCCGAAAGCGACGCAGGCGACGCTGTCTAACGCCATGGACGTCAGCCAGCCGAACAACTGGCCACGTGTGGAAGAGTTGTTCCGCCGTAAAATCTGGCGTCTGAACGAGCTGGGTTACGCCGCAGTGGATGATGAAACCACCAAAGCCACCATGCGCGAACTGCGCGACCTGGGGTATCTGTCTGAACCTCACGCGGCGGTGGCTTACCGCGCGCTGCGCGATCAGCTCAACCCAGGCGAATATGGTCTGTTCCTCGGCACGGCGCATCCGGCGAAGTTTAAAGAGAGTGTGGAAGAGATTCTGCAGGAAACGCTGCCGCTGCCGAAAGCGCTGGCAGACCGCGCCGACCTGCCGCTGCTCTCCCACAATCTGCCGGCGGATTTCGCCGCGCTGCGCCAGTTGATGATGAGCAAGGCGTAATCTGCAGGTGTCCTCTCCTGATTGCCCGTGAAGCGGGCAATTATGGAGAGAATGTGGAAGGAAAAAGCAGGAAAAACGCAGAAATTACCAATAGATGCGGGCGATCGCAGAATAGGATTGCGGAGAATAACAACCGTCGTCCTATAAGGTTATTCTTATCGCATGGCCCAAAAGGCGAATGATGAATGAGGAATTACCTATGTCGAAGTTGAAACCTGTGATCCTTGCACTCTCTATGATGCTGGCGGCTCCGGCGATGGTTCATGCAGCAGAAATCACCCTGGTGCCTTCCGTGAAGCTCCAGATTGGCGACCGTGATAATAACGGTAATTACTGGGATGGCGCCCACTGGCGCGACCGCGATTACTGGAATAACCACTATGAGTGGCGCGATAATCGCTGGCATGCGCATAAGCCACCAAAGCCGCATCATGATAATCGTGATAAGAACAAACATTACGATAAACATGGCGGCCCCGGTAATCACGGTGGTAAAAATGATTATCGCCCTGGTCAGGGGAACGGGCATCGTTAACATTGTTACGGCGCGGTATTTACCGCGCCGTTTTGTTTATGCCTGCTCGTGACGTTTGAACACCAGCTCATCCGGAGCGGATGACGTCTCGTCAAAGAAATACCCTTCGCTATTAAACGTCGACAGCTGTTCTGGCTTCGTCAGGCGATTCTCAATAATAAAGCGACTCATCAACCCGCGCGCTTTCTTGGCATAGAAGCTAATGACTTTGAACTTGCCGTTTTTCTCATCGAGGAAGACCGGCTTGATGATGCGGCCCTTCAGCGCCTTCGGTTTAACGGATTTGAAATACTCATCGGATGCCAGGTTCACGACGATGTCATCGCCTTGTGCTGCCAGCGCCGCGTTCAGTTTCTCCGTGATGATGTCGCCCCAGAACTGGTAGAGATCTTTGCCGCGTGCGTTTTCCAGACGGATACCCATTTCAAGGCGGTAAGGCTGCATTAAGTCCAGCGGGCGCAAAACGCCGTACAGGCCCGAAAGCATGCGCAGATGCTGCTGGGCAAAGTCGAAATCCGCCTCGCTAAACGTTTCCGCCTGCAAGCCTGTGTAGACGTCGCCCTTAAAGGCCAGAATCGCCTGACGGGCGTTGTCCGGGGTGAAATCAGGCTGCCAGTCGTGGAAGCGGGTCGCGTTGAGATCCGCCAGCTTGTCACTAATGCCCATCAACTTTTTGATTTGCGGCGCGGAAAGTTTCCGCGCTTCGCGAATCAGCTGTTGAGAGTGATCCAGCAGCTCGGGCTGGGTGTAGCGAGTGGTCGCCAGCTCGCTTTGATAATCGAGCGTCTTCGCGGGGGAGATCAGAATCAGCATATCCAGTCCTTACTAAAAATTTCACTCAACTTTAACAAAAAAAGCGGGTGAGCGGATCGATTGCTGTGATTGCCGCGCTATTCACGCGGCGGTTCATCCCACGCGCCAGGGGCCAGTTGCTGTTCGATATCGGGATAATAACGGGCATTAAACACCGGGCGAACGCCCAGTTTACGCTGGCGCAGGTAGTCGCGGGCGATGATGCGTACCACCGGTGAGAGCAGTAACAGGGCGGTCAGGTTAGTGATTGCCATTAGCGCCATAATGATATCCGCGAGTTGCCATACCACCGGCAGGCTGAGCAAACTGCCCACCAATACCATTGCCAGGGTAATCATACGCAGAATCCAGATACTTACACGATTATGCAGGTTCAAAAAGGCTAAATTATTTTTTGCATACAGGTAGTTGGCGGTGATTGAGGTTAATGCGAACAGCGTCATAATGAACGCGACAAAGCCAGCGCCCCAGCTTCCTACCAGCACGTTCATCGACTGCTGAATCAGATGAATTCCGCTATGTGTGACAATCTCAGTATCATGCCCTGACAGCAGAACCACCATTGCGCTGGCGGTGCAGATAATAATGGTATCGATGAATACGCCAATCATTTGCACAATACCTTGTGCAGCCGGATGAGGAGGCCAGGAGGCTGCCGCGGCAGCAATATTAGGGGTGGAGCCCATCCCGGCTTCGTTGGAAAACATGCCACGTTGAAAACCGTTGGTTAACGCCTGACTCACCGTGTAACCGACCGCCCCGGCTCCCGCTTCCTGCCAGCCAAACGCGCTGCGAATGATCATTTCAATAATGGCCGGGATTTCAACGATATGCCAAAGACTAATAAGCAGACTGGCACAAACCCAGAGGAGCGCCATGACCGGGGCGAGCCATTGCATGACGCGTGCGAGTTGCCGCAAACTGCGGGTAATTAACACTAATATGACCAGCCCACCAACGATGCCACTGAGCAGTTTCGGCGTATCAAAGGCAAACTCCAGGGCGCGCGCCATCGAGTTTGCCTGTACCGTGTTGAAAATCAGGCCATAGGCGAGCAGCAGGAAAACGGAAAACACGACGCCCATCCAGCGCATTCCCAGACCGCGCGCCATATACCATGCGGGGCCACCGCGAAAATGGCCGTTGGTATCTTTCTCTTTATAAAGCTGTGCCAGCGACGACTCCGCAAAGCTGCTCGCCATCCCGACGAAGGCCGATACCCACATCCAGAATACAGCGCCCGGGCCGCCGACGGTGATGGCAATCGCAACACCGGCAAGATTTCCGCTACCCACTCGTGCGGCAAGGCTGACGCACAGTACCTGGAAAGAGGTGAGCCCGCCTGCCTGGGGCGTCAGACTCCCAAGCAGGCTGCGCCAAAATTTGCGTATATAGCGAAACTGGACGTAACCGGTACGCCAGGTAAACCAGACTCCGCATCCGAGGAGCAGGTAAATCATCACGGAACCCCAAAGGATTTCGCCGATAAAAGATAGGAAATCAGGCATTAAACGTCCTCTTGTTTATGCCGAAACAGGGGCTCGATGTGCAAAATAACCGCGAAAAGCACGATTCGATTCAGCCCGTGTAAGCGTTACCAATTAAAGGGCAAACCGTTGCCAGCCCTGAATGTTGAATGAATCAGTTTATCATACTCTGCCCTCTTGGGGCTCCGGCAGTTGCGCTCAAAGTGGGGCGTGATATCATCGAAGAAGACCGGTTACATCCCCCTAACAGCTGTTTAAAGAGAAACACTATCATGACGGACAAATTGACATCTCTACGTCAGTACACAACCGTAGTGGCTGACACCGGAGACATCGCGGCGATGAAGCTGTATCAGCCTCAGGATGCGACGACTAACCCTTCTCTGATTCTGGGCGCCGCTCAGATCCCTGAGTATCGTAAACTGATCGACGAAGCGATTGCCTGGGCGCGTAGCCAGAGCAGCGATCGTGCGCAGCAGGTTGTCGATGCCACCGATAAGCTGGCCGTAAACATTGGCCTGGAAATTCTGAAACTGGTCCCTGGCCGTATCTCCACCGAAGTGGATGCGCGCCTTTCTTATGACACCGACGCGTCTATCGCTAAAGCGAAACGCCTGATCAAACTGTACAACGATGCGGGTATCAGCAATGACCGTATCCTGATCAAACTGGCGTCCACCTGGCAGGGCATTCGTGCCGCTGAGCAGCTGGAAAAAGACGGTATCAACTGTAACCTGACGCTGCTGTTCTCCTTCGCACAGGCGCGCGCGTGTGCTGAAGCAGGCGTTTATCTGATCTCTCCGTTCGTGGGACGCATCCTTGACTGGTATAAATCCAATACCGACAAGAAAGAGTATGCACCGGCAGAAGATCCGGGCGTGGTTTCCGTAAGCGAAATCTACGAATATTACAAACAGCACGGCTATGAAACGGTCGTGATGGGCGCAAGCTTCCGTAATATCGGCGAAATCCTGGAACTGGCTGGCTGTGACCGCCTGACTATCGCTCCGGCACTGCTGAAAGAGCTGTCTGAAAGCGAAGGCGCTATCGAGCGTAAACTGGCTTACACCGGCGAAGTGAAAGCGCGTCCGGCGCGTATCACCGAGTCTGAGTTCCTGTGGCAGCACAACCAGGATCCGATGGCCGTTGATAAACTGGCGGAAGGTATCCGTAAGTTTGCAATCGACCAGGAAAAACTGGAAAAAATGATCGGCGACCTGCTGTAATTCAGTCTTAGGTTCCGCACAAATAACCCGCGCTTCGTTGTGAAGGCGGGTTATTTTTTTATCTGTGTCATGCGATCGCCCGTTATTCCCGTGTATCATTTCGCTTAACAGTACATGTTTGAACGGAATGACTATGAACACTTTACGTATCGGCCTGGTATCCATCTCTGACCGCGCCTCCAGCGGCGTTTATCAGGATAAAGGTATCCCGGCGCTCGAAGCGTGGCTGAGCAAAGCGCTGACCACCCCTTTTGAACTCCAGACGCGCCTTATCCCCGATGAGCAGCCGATCATCGAACAAACCCTGTGCGAGCTGGTGGATGAAATGAGTTGTCACCTGGTGTTGACGACGGGGGGGACGGGCCCGGCGCGTCGTGATGTGACGCCGGATGCCACGCTGGCAATTGCCGACCGTGTGATGCCGGGCTTTGGTGAACAGATGCGCCAGGTGAGCCTGCACTTCGTGCCGACCGCGATCCTCTCCCGCCAGGTTGGGGTGATCCGCAAACAGGCGTTAATCCTTAATCTGCCGGGTCAGCCGAAAGCGATTGAAGAAACGCTGGAAGGCGTTAAAGACACGGAAGGTAAGGTATTAGTCAACGGTATTTTTGCCAGCGTGCCCTACTGCGTGCAGTTGCTGGAAGGGCCGTATATTGAAACCGACAGTCAGGTGGTAGCAGCTTTTCGCCCGAAAAGCGCGCGCCGCGAAACGAACGCCTGAAAGTAACGCATTCCTGAGATAACCTTCCGCCCCGCTGGAGTGGAAAATTCCTTACGGTATATTAACTTTTAGTTTACATATGCCGGAAGGGGCGAAGGTTTCATGTCACACTATGCACGACCTCTCAATCGACAGGATTACAAAACCCTGACGCTCGCTGCCCTTGGTGGGGCGCTTGAGTTTTACGATTTCATCATTTTCGTCTTCTTCGCGGCCGTCATTGGCGAGCTTTTCTTTCCGGCGGATATCCCAGAATGGCTACGCCAGGTGCAAACCTTTGGCATCTTCGCGGCGGGTTATCTGGCGCGCCCGTTAGGTGGCATTGTGATGGCGCACTTCGGCGATATCGTCGGGCGTAAGAAGATGTTTACCCTGAGTATTCTGCTGATGGCCGTGCCGACGCTGGCGATCGGCCTGCTGCCAACCTATGCCAGCGCCGGACTTGTGGCCCCGCTGCTTCTGCTATTAATGCGCATTCTCCAGGGCGCGGCTATTGGTGGCGAAGTCCCGGGGGCATGGGTGTTTGTCGCAGAACACGTGCCTGCTCGCCGAATTGGTATCGCCTGCGGAACGCTGACGGCAGGGCTAACGGTTGGCATTCTGCTGGGTTCCGTGGTGGCAACGTTAATTAACACCAGCATGACAGCGCAAACGATTCATGAAGGTGGCTGGCGAATTCCGTTCCTGCTGGGCGGTGCATTTGGCCTCGTGGCCATGTACCTGCGGCGCTGGTTGCAGGAAACGCCTATTTTTCTCGAAATGCAGCAGCGCAAGGCTCTGGCACAGGAGTTGCCCGTGAAGGCCGTGGTGGTTCGTCACCGAAAGGCGGTGGTGATCTCAATGCTGCTGACCTGGCTGCTCTCCGCTGGAATAGTGGTCGTGATCCTGATGTCGCCGGTCTGGCTGCAAAAGCACTATGGCTTCGCGCCTGCGCTGACGCTTCAGGCTAACAGTCTGGCGACGGTAATGCTTTGCATAGGTTGCCTGCTTGCCGGGCTGGCGGTGGATAAATGGGGAGCCAGCCGTACCTTTATCCCTGGCAGCCTGCTGCTGGGGCTCTCCAGTTGGGTTTTCTACCATTTTGCCGGGCTCAGCGCGCAGCATCTGTTTGTGCTTTATGGGCTGGTCGGCTTGTGCGTCGGCGTGGTCGGCGCGGTACCTTACGTCATGGTGCGCGCGTTTCCCCCGGCGGTGCGTTTTAGCGGGATCTCCTTTTCTTATAACGTTTCGTACGCCATTTTTGGTGGCCTGACGCCTGTGGTGGTGACGTTGCTGATGACTGTCTCGCCGCTGGCTCCGGCATGGTACGTACTGGCATTGTCGTTACTGGGGTTGGTGCTGGGTATCGCGCTGCGCCAGGATGGTCAACGGGCGCAGGAAGAGGGGAATTACGAGCAGGCTTCCAGATTAGATACGCATTCCTGACAAGTGCGCGCGGCGGGTGGATACTGCGCCGCGAATCAGCTTAACAGGAGAACACGATGACAGGGAAAGTCTCCACTGGGCCGCACGATGCGTTTTTTCGCCAGGTGATGACGCAGCCCGATGCGGCGCGCGATTTTTTGGATATACATCTTCCGCGAGATTTACGCACGATGTGTGACTTAAGCACACTTCAGTTGGAGTCCGGTAACTTCATTGAAGACGATTTGCGCGCCCGCTATTCCGATGTGCTGTGGTCGGTGCAGATGAACCAGCAACAAGGTTACCTCTACGCGCTGATTGAGCATCAAAGTAAACCGGATAAACAGATGACCCAACGACTGATGCGTTACTCGCTGGCGGCGATGCAGCGGCATATTGAAGCGGGACATGAAACGTTGCCGGTGGTTGTCCCCATTCTTTTTTACCACGGTGCGACGCGGCCCTACCCCTACTCAATGTGCTGGTTTGATGCATTTTCCGATGCTGAGCTGGCAAAACGGGTCTATACGGCTCCCTTTCCGTTAGTTGATATTACCGACGTCCCGGATGACGCTATCCTCACCCATCGGCGCATCGCGATTCTTGAGTTCCTGCAAAAGCATATCCGCCAGCGCGATCTGATGGCCTTGACGGCATCGCTGGTCAAGCTTTTGCAGGCGGGATACACTTCGGACAGTCAGCTGAGAACGGCGCTGACGTATATTCTACAGGTCGGTTTCACCGAAGATAAAAACGCATTTATTCGCGAGCTGGCGAAAGGCGTATCGCAACAGGGAGAGGTTATCATGACATTGGCTGAGGAACTGAGGCAGGAAGGTCTGGTGCAGGGGCTTGAACAAGGGATTGAGCAAGGTCTGGAAAAAGGCCGCGAAGAAGCCACCTTTAGAATCGCTCAAGCAATGATCGCGAGCGGTCTCGATCGGTTACAGGTTTTACAGTTGACTGGATTATCGGAAGATAAACTGGAAACGCTGGCGCACTAACGCCCGATATTGCTCCTGCCCGCGGGCAGGAGCAACAACAATTAGTGAGATTCACCAATCGGCAGTACGGTGCGGCCAAACTGTTCGTTCAGCACTTCACCCATCGCCAGATAGATAGCGCTGGCACCGCAGACCAGGCCAATCCAGCCTGCAACATGGACGATGCTTTCGTTATCCACCAGGTGGCCGATTGCCAGCAGGGCAAACAGCACGGTCAGGCTCAGGAAGACGAACTGCAACGCGCGCGCGCCTTTGAGCGTACCGAAGAACATGAACAGTGTGAAGACGCCCCACAGGCCCAGGTACACACCCAGGAAATGGGCGTTAGCCGCGTCAGCCAGGCCCATTTTCGGCAGCAGCAGAATCGCAACCAGCGTCAGCCAGAAAGAACCGTAAGAGGTAAATGCGGTTAAACCGAAGGTATTGCCTTTCTTAAATTCCAGCAGGCCAGCAAAAATTTGCGCGATACCGCCGTAAAAAATGCCCATCGCCAGGATGATGCCATCCATCGGGAAAAGCCCAATATTGTGCAGGTTCAGCAAAATAGTGGTCATGCCGAAACCCATCAGACCCAGCGGAGCCGGATTAGCCAACTTAGTGTTGCCCATAATTCCTCAAAAAAAATCATCATTAAATGGTGAAATAATTTTCCCGCGCAACAATACAGGCAGCGGGGCGCGGCATAATAATCAGGCGAAGTGTGGCTGTCTATGATCTGATCAGGGGAAAATGAAATATTTCCCCCTTTTATCATTGATGCGCGTTTAAACGCGCGTTTTCGACGACTCGCCGCAGACAGGCGATACGCAATACGGCGGGGATCGTCACCCGATAAGCGCTGCCGCTCATGGCTTTCACACCGTTGACGGCCGCGCCAACCGGGCCGCCAAGCCCCGCACCGCGCATCATGCCATGACCAATCACGCTGACAGCGGCGTGGGTGCGCAAAATATGGCCGAGTTGATCCCCGAGCAGGTGTGAAACCCCGTGTGCCAGCTTCGGGGAGTGGATAAGCTGGGGTAATACCGTTTCAAGCTCATGAACCCGGCATTCAACGGCTTCCAGAAAACGACCCTTCTGCGCATCGGTCATTTTTTTCCAGCAACGGCGAATAAAATGTGCCAGCAGTTCATGCTCTATTTCCCATGTGGACATCGTTTTGTCCGCTTTCAAACTCAACCGCTTTGCGACGTCGATAAGGATTGCGCGATACAGCTTCCCGTGCCCGCGAAATTTATTGGCGATACTGTCTCCGCCAAAATGCTGAAGTTCACCGGCGATCAACTGCCAGTTTTGCCGGTGTCGTGCCGGATGACCGTCCATCGCCATAAAGAGTTCGTTATGTAACAGGCTGCTGGATAAACGGCGTTTACCTTTTTCATTGTGGGTGAGCAGCCGGGCGAAACTTTCCAGTTGCTCCTCACTACAGTGCTGAAGAAACTGCAGGTCGTCATCGTTAAGATAGGGGACGTTCATAAATTACTGACTATTTAGTATGTGGATGACAGGCGAAGTTAGTCATCGCCGATAATTTTCAGCGTCGCCATATCGGAGGAGTTCACCGTATGGCCGGAGAAGGTGATTTTTGACACGCAGCGTTTGTTGTCATTGTCGCTGTTTATGTTGATCCACTCCGTGGTAATACCTTCCTTCAGTTCTGATGGCACCGATAAGCTCTGGCTGGCGCTTCTGGCCGCTTTAAAGTAGACCGAGGCACCGCTAAGCTGCGCATCACCGTGGTCGACGGTAATCTGGATACGTTTCACAACCCGGCACACGGGCAATTTAAGCGTCAGATCGTTGGTTTCGTTACGGGGAAGTGCCACCACGCCCAGCAGTTTGTGATCGTTGGCATGGGCCACGTTGACCAGCAGCAGGCTCAACAACAGGCTGGCGGAGGCATGAGTGAATGGCGTCATGATTATCCTTGGCATGAAAAGGGGGTTATGCCCCGGAGGATAATGATTTCACTCAGCCGGTGTTGCGCTTTTAGTGCCGGTTTCGTTTTTATTATCAATCAGTTAGTGAATGTATCTTGTTTGATTTATTCATTCTACAAATGAATTGTCGAAAACTTTGCTTTCGGTCTATCGCGTTTTTCTCTGCCCGGTGTTTAGCAATACAAAAAAATTTTTATCTTTCCCCCTTGATGGATGCGGTTACGACCCCATCTTGTAGTCAACCGCAGTGGTGAGTCTGAAAAAAAACGATTCAGGGTAGTTGAAACGGCACGTTTCGCCCTTATTACAGATTCACAACCACATGTTGACCGAATTTTTAGTGGAGACGTTTAGATGGGTAAAATTATTGGTATCGACCTGGGTACTACCAACTCTTGTGTAGCGATTATGGATGGCACTACTGCACGTGTGCTGGAGAACGCCGAGGGCGATCGCACCACACCTTCTATCATTGCTTATACCCAGGATGGTGAAACTCTGGTTGGTCAGCCGGCTAAACGTCAGGCAGTGACAAACCCGCAAAACACCCTGTTTGCGATTAAACGCCTGATTGGCCGCCGCTTCCAGGACGAAGAAGTTCAGCGTGACGTTTCTATCATGCCGTACAAAATCGTTGCCGCAGACAATGGCGACGCATGGCTGGATGTGAAAGGCACCAAAACTGCACCGCCGCAGATCTCTGCTGAAGTGCTGAAAAAAATGAAGAAAACGGCTGAAGATTACCTGGGCGAACCGGTAACGGAAGCGGTTATCACCGTACCTGCATACTTCAACGATGCTCAGCGTCAGGCGACCAAAGATGCTGGCCGTATCGCAGGTCTGGAAGTCAAACGTATCATCAACGAACCGACCGCTGCCGCACTGGCTTACGGCCTGGATAAAGAAGTCGGCAACCGTACTATCGCGGTGTACGACCTGGGTGGTGGTACCTTCGATATCTCTATTATCGAAATCGACGAAGTTGACGGCGAAAAAACCTTCGAAGTTCTGGCAACCAACGGTGATACCCACCTGGGTGGTGAAGACTTCGATACCCGTCTGATCAACTACCTCGTTGACGAGTTTAAGAAAGATCAGGGCATTGACCTGCGTAACGACCCGCTGGCCATGCAGCGCCTGAAAGAAGCGGCAGAAAAAGCGAAAATCGAGCTTTCTTCCGCTCAGCAGACCGACGTGAACCTGCCGTACATCACTGCAGACGCGACCGGTCCGAAACACATGAACATTAAAGTGACGCGTGCGAAACTGGAAAGTCTGGTTGAAGATCTGGTTAACCGTTCTATCGACCCGCTGAAAGTCGCACTGCAGGACGCTGGCCTGTCCGTATCTGATATCAACGACGTTATCCTCGTGGGTGGTCAGACACGTATGCCAATGGTTCAGAAAAAAGTCGCTGAATTCTTTGGTAAAGAGCCGCGTAAAGACGTGAACCCGGATGAAGCAGTAGCAATTGGTGCTGCGGTTCAGGGTGGTGTACTGACCGGTGAAGTGAAAGACGTACTGCTGCTGGACGTTACCCCGCTTTCTCTGGGTATCGAAACCATGGGCGGCGTAATGACGGCGCTGATCAACAAAAACACCACTATCCCGACGAAACACAGCCAGGTGTTCTCTACCGCTGAAGACAACCAGTCTGCGGTAACCATCCATGTGTTGCAGGGTGAACGTAAACGTGCGTCTGATAACAAATCTCTGGGTCAGTTTAACCTGGATGGTATTAACCCGGCACCGCGCGGCATGCCGCAGATCGAAGTGACCTTCGATATCGATGCTGACGGTATCCTGCACGTTTCCGCGAAAGACAAAAACAGCGGTAAAGAGCAGAAAATTACCATTAAGGCTTCTTCCGGCTTGAACGAAGAAGAGATTCAGAAAATGGTTCAGGAAGCTGAAGCGAACGCCGAATCTGACCGTAAGTTCGAAGAACTGGTTCAGACGCGTAACCAGGGCGACCATCTGCTGCACAGCACCCGTAAGCAGGTTGAAGAAGCAGGCGAACAGCTGCCGGCTGATGACAAAACCGCTATCGAGTCTGCACTGACCGCGCTGGAAACGTCGCTGAAAGGCGAAGACAAAGCCGATATCGAAGCGAAAATGCAGGCGCTGGCGCAGGTTTCTCAGAAACTGATGGAAATCGCACAGCAACAGCACGCTCAGCAGCAGGCTGGTGCAGCAGGTGCTGACGCTTCCGCGAACAATGCTAAAGATGACGACGTTGTCGACGCAGAGTTCGAAGAAGTAAAAGATAAAAAATAATCGCCCTTTGATTGGGTAATTACTGACACGGGCGAAGAGGGTTTCCTCTCCGCCCGTTCATGCATGTTAGGGGCAGATAAAAAACAATGGCAAAGCAAGACTATTATGAGATTTTGGGCGTTTCCAAAACAGCGGAAGAGCGTGAAATCAAAAAGGCGTACAAGCGCCTGGCCATGAAATATCACCCAGACCGCAACCAGGGTGATAAAGAGGCCGAAGCCAAATTTAAAGAAATTAAAGAGGCTTACGAAATCCTGACCGACGCGCAGAAGCGCGCGGCCTACGACCAGTACGGTCATGCTGCTTTTGAACAAGGTGGTATGGGCGGTGGCGGCGGCTTTGGCGGCGGCGCTGATTTCAGTGATATCTTTGGTGACGTATTTGGCGATATCTTCGGCGGCGGTCGTGGCCGTCAGCGTGCTTCACGCGGTGCCGACCTACGCTACAACATGGAATTGACTCTTGAAGAAGCGGTCCGTGGTGTCACCAAAGAGATCCGCATCCCGACACTGGAAGAGTGCGATGTCTGCCACGGCAGCGGTGCTAAAGCCGGTACCCAGCCGCAAACTTGCCCAACCTGTCATGGTGCAGGCCAGGTGCAGATGCGTCAGGGCTTCTTCGCCGTACAGCAGACCTGTCCTCACTGTCAGGGGCGCGGTACGCTTATCAAAGATCCGTGCAATAAATGCCATGGTCATGGTCGCGTTGAGAAAACCAAAACCTTGTCGGTTAAAATCCCGGCGGGAGTGGACACCGGCGACCGTATTCGTCTTTCCGGCGAGGGTGAAGCAGGCGAGCACGGCGCACCGGCAGGCGATCTGTACGTTCAGGTACAGGTAAAACAGCATGCTATCTTCGAGCGTGAAGGTAACAACCTGTATTGTGAAGTGCCGATTAACTTCGCCATGGCGGCCCTGGGCGGCGAAATCGAAGTGCCGACGCTCGACGGTCGCGTAAACCTGAAAGTGCCTGGTGAAACTCAGACTGGCAAGCTGTTCCGCATGCGTGGGAAAGGGGTGAAATCCGTCCGAGGTGGCGCGCAGGGCGACCTGCTCTGCCGCGTGGTGGTGGAGACGCCGGTTGGCCTGAACGACAAGCAGAAACAGTTGCTGAAAGAGTTGCAGGAAAGTTTTGGTGGCCCGACGGGTGAGAAAAACAGCCCGCGCTCTAAAAGCTTCTTCGATGGTGTGAAAAAGTTCTTTGATGATCTGACGCGCTAACGTTCTGCTTAAGCAGTAAAACCTGAAACCCCGTGCCTGCATGGGGTTTTTTTTCTTTCGGCCAACTGAATAAGCTGGCGCACCCGCAAAAATTATTTCGTAAAAACTGAGTTATAATCCAGTTATAAACTGATTTTGCCGATCTTTCTTTCGCGATACCCTAGTTTAATCGATGAATAAGCAGTAAAAGAGAGAGTAAAAGTGAAACATTTACAGCGTTTCTTTCACAGTGATGCTTCTGGCGGGATTATCCTGATTATTGCGGCGAGTCTCGCCATGCTTCTGGCTAACATGGGCGCGATTAGCGGTCTCTACCATGCTTTCCTGGATACGCCGGTCCAGTTGAAAGTGGGCGCGCTTGAAATCAATAAAAACATGCTGCTGTGGATCAACGATGCGTTGATGGCGGTCTTCTTCCTGCTGATTGGCCTTGAGGTCAAGCGCGAGATGGTTGAAGGCGCGCTGGCGACGCGTCGGCAGGCGATATTCCCGGTGGTGGCTGCACTGGGTGGCATGGTGGTGCCAGCGCTGGTCTATCTGGCGTTCAACTTCCAGGATCCAATCGCCAGCAGCGGTTGGGCTATTCCGGCGGCGACGGATATTGCGTTTGCCTTAGGTGTGCTCGCGCTACTCGGTAGCCGCGTGCCAGCGTCGTTAAAAATCTTCCTGATGGCGCTGGCGATTATTGATGATCTGGGCGCGATCGTCATTATTGCGCTGTTTTATACCCATGATTTGTCGCTGTTGTCCCTGGCGGTTGCGGCGGCTGCCATTGCGGTGCTGGCGATTCTCAACGTCAGTGGTGTGCGCCGCACCGGGCTCTATATTCTGGTGGGCGTGATCCTGTGGACGGCTGTGCTGAAATCGGGCGTGCACGCCACGCTTGCCGGGGTGATTGTCGGCTTCTTTATTCCGCTGAAAACGGAAAACGGTAAATCACCGGCTAAACAGCTGGAACATGTGCTTCACCCCTGGGTGGCGTTTATGATTCTGCCACTGTTCGCCTTTGCTAATGCGGGCGTATCTCTCCAGGGCGTGACGCTGGAAGGACTGACCTCGCTGTTGCCGCTGGGCATCATTGCGGGTCTGTTTATCGGTAAGCCGCTGGGGATTTCACTCTTCTGCTGGCTGGCCCTGAAATTTAAGCTGGCGCGTCTGCCGGAAGGGGCGAATTTCTCGCAAATTATGGCAGTCGGTTTGCTGTGCGGTATTGGTTTTACCATGTCTATCTTTATTGCCAGCCTGGCGTTTGGCGCGGTCGATCCAGAGCTGATTATCTGGGCGAAACTGGGCATTCTGCTGGGGTCACTGCTGTCGGCGGTGGTGGGATACAGTTTGTTGCGTATGCATCTCAAACCTGAGCAGGCATAATTAGTGTGAATGATATGCCGGATGGCGGCTACGCTAATCCGGCCTACCGAAGCGTGTAGGTCGGATTCGGGTCAGCGCCATCCGATATGATGACGAATTCAGGGAGGAAACCACAGGTGTCGCACATTAACTACAACCATCTCTATTACTTCTGGCACGTCTATAAAGAGGGCTCGGTCGTCGGCGCGGCAGAGGCGCTGTATCTGACACCGCAGACTATCACCGGGCAGATCAAAGCGCTCGAAGAACGTTTACAGGGCAAGCTTTTCAAACGCAAAGGGCGCGGCATTGAGCCCAGTGAACTGGGGGAACTGGTGTTTCGCTACGCCGACAAGATGTTCACCCTGAGCCAGGAGATGCTCGATATCATCAACTACCGCAAAGAGTCAAACCTGCTGTTCGATGTGGGCGTGGCGGATGCGTTGTCTAAACGGCTGGTGAGTGGGGTGCTGGACGCGGCCGTTGTGGAAGATGAACAAATTCACCTGCGTTGCTTTGAATCGACGCATGAGATGCTGCTGGAACAGCTCAGCCAGCACAAGCTGGATATGATTATTTCCGATTGTCCAATCGACTCCACCCAGCAGGAAGGGCTGTTTTCGGTGAAGATTGGCGAATGTGGCGTCAGTTTCTGGTGCATGAACCCGCCGCCGGAGAAACCGTTTCCTGCCTGCCTGGAAGAGCGTCGTTTGTTAATACCAGGCCGCCGCTCAATGCTCGGGCGCAAACTGTTGAACTGGTTCAACACTCAGGGCCTGAAAGTTGAAATTCTCGGTGAGTTTGACGATGCCGCATTAATGAAAGCGTTTGGCTCAGCGCACAACGCGATTTTCGTGGCACCGACGCTTTACGGGCACGATTTCTTTGCTGATGAGAGCATTATTGAGATTGGCAGGATGGAAAGCGTAATGGAGGAGTACCATGCCATATTTGCTGAGCGAATGATTCAGCATCCGGCGGTGCAACGTATTTGTAACCGGGACTATTCCGCGCTGTTTGCGCTTGCACAATAAAACACAGACGTAAAAAAACCCGCACGAGGCGGGTTTTTTCAACAAAGCGATAACAAGCGGGCGATTAAGCCAGTTTGTTGATCTGAGCGGTCAGGTTTGCTTTATGACGCGCAGCTTTGTTTTTGTGGATCAGACCTTTAGCAGCCTGACGGTCCACGATCGGTTGCATTTCGTTAAATGCTTTAACTGCAGCAGCTTTGTCGCCAGCTTCGATTGCTGCGTATACTTTCTTGATGAAAGTACGCATCATAGAGCGACGGCTTGCGTTGTGCTTGCGAGCCTTTTCAGACTGAACGGCGCGCTTCTTAGCTGATTTGATATTAGCCAAGGTCCAACTCCCAAATGTGTTCTATATGGACAATTCAAAGGCCGAGGAATATGCCCGTTTAGCCTTCTTTTGTCAATGGATTTGTGCAAATAAGCGCCGTTAATGTATCAACGCTTCATTACGTATTGATGGCGCAGGATTCTACCAGCTTGTGGTCGATGAATACAGCCTTTCCGGCATAAAATTCGCACGACCGGCACAGATTTTCTTGCCTTTTATCGTGATGCTGATGAAATCATTGTCTCTTTCCCTGTACAAGGTGCAATCGCCGGTTAACGTCGACTGCTGTACAAGGTATACTTTGGCGATTTTCACTCTTTTGAGCCAGACATGAAGCTGATACGCGGCATACATAATCTCAGTCAGGCCCCACACGGGTGTGTGCTGACCATTGGAAATTTCGACGGTGTGCATCGTGGCCACCAGGCGTTGCTACAGGGTCTGCGTGCCGAAGGGCGTGCGCGTAATCTGCCTGTCGTGGTGATGATTTTCGAACCGCAGCCGCTGGAGCTGTTTGCGGGCGATAAGTCCCCCGCACGTCTGACGCGTCTGCGTGAAAAGCTGCGCTATCTGGCCGAGAGCGGCGTCGATTATGTCGTCTGTCTGCGTTTTGATCGTCGCTTTGCCGCGCTGAGCGCACAGGACTTTATCCGCGACCTGTTGGTGAAGCGTTTAGGTGTCCAGTTTTTAGCTGTGGGTGATGATTTCCGCTTTGGCGCTGGTCGGCAGGGTGATTTCTTGTTATTACAGAAGGCGGGCGCTGAGTTCGGCTTTGATGTCACCAGTACACAAACCTTCTGTGAAGGTGGCGTACGTATCAGCAGCACCGCCGTGCGCCAGGCGCTGGCGGATGACCAGCTCGAACTGGCTGAAAATTTATTGGGGCATCCTTTTACTATCTCCGGGCGCGTGGTGCACGGCGATGAGTTGGGGCGCACCATTGGTTTCCCGACGGCGAATTTACCGCTGCGCCGTCAGGTCTCCCCGGTTAAAGGGGTCTATGCGGTAGAAGTGACGGGGCTTGGCGACAAATCTTATACAGGTGTCGCCAATATCGGTACCCGCCCAACGGTTGCGGGCGTGCGTCAGCAACTGGAAGTGCATCTGTTGGACGTTGTAATGGACCTCTACGGTCGCCATATAGACGTTATCCTGCGTAAAAAAATACGCAATGAGCAGCGATTTGCATCGCTGGATGAGCTAAAAGCGCAAATCGCGCGTGACGAATTAACGGCCCGCGAATTTTTTGGGCTTTCAAAACCGGCTTAATGCCTGAATACGTTTAAATACGGAATCGAGAATCTAATGAGTGACTATAAATCTACCCTGAATTTGCCGGAAACAGGGTTCCCGATGCGCGGCGATCTCGCCAAGCGCGAACCGGGAATGCTGGCGCGTTGGACCGAAGATGACCTGTACGGCATCATTCGTGCCGCGAAAAAGGGCAAAAAAACCTTCATTCTGCATGATGGCCCTCCTTATGCGAATGGCAGCATTCATATTGGTCACTCTGTAAACAAGATTCTCAAAGACATTATTATTAAGTCCAAAGGTCTGGCGGGTTACGACTCTCCGTACGTACCGGGCTGGGACTGCCATGGCCTGCCAATTGAACTGAAAGTCGAACAAGAGTTCGGTAAACCGGGCGAGAAGTTCACCGCCGCTGAGTTCCGCGCGAAATGCCGTGAATACGCTGCAGGCCAGGTGGATGGTCAACGTAAAGACTTTATCCGTTTGGGCGTGCTGGGCGACTGGCAGCATCCGTACCTGACCATGGATTTCAAAACCGAAGCCAACATTATTCGTGCGCTCGGTAAAATCATCCACAACGGCCACATGCTGAAAGGCGCGAAACCGGTTCACTGGTGCGTCGACTGTCGTTCCGCGCTGGCTGAAGCGGAAGTGGAATACTATGACAAAACCTCTCCATCCATCGACGTGGCGTTCCACGCGGTTGATGCGGATGCGGTAAAAGCAAAATTCGGTGTTGCCAACGTCAATGGCCCGGTTTCACTGGTTATCTGGACCACCACCCCGTGGACGCTGCCAGCGAACCGCGCAATCTCGCTTTCTAAAGAGTTCGACTATGCGCTGGTGCAGGTTGAAGGTCAGGCCGTCATTGTGGCGAAAGATCTGCTTGATGGCGTGATGAAACGTATTGGCGCGGCGGATTACACCGTGCTGGGCACCGTAAACGGCGCTGAGCTTGAACTGATGCGCTTCCAGCATCCGTTCATGGGCTTCGACGTACCGGCGATTCTGGGTGACCACGTTACACTGGACGCGGGTACCGGTGCGGTGCATACCGCCGGTGGTCACGGCCCGGACGACTACACCATCAGCCAGAAATATGGTCTGGAAATCGCTAACCCGGTTGGCCCGGATGGCGCCTACCTGGCGGGTACGTACCCAGGTCTGGATGGTGTTAACGTCTTTAAAGCGAACGATAAAATCGTTGAACTGCTGCAAGAGAAAGGCGCACTGCTGCACGTTGAAAAAATGCAGCACAGCTACCCTTGCTGCTGGCGTCACAAAACGCCGATCATCTTCCGTGCGACCCCGCAGTGGTTCATCAGCATGGATCAGAAAGGCCTGCGTATTCAGTCGCTCAAAGAGATCGACCGCATCGAGCAGGATGGTCTGGCGAAAGAAAATCTGAGCGGTTGGATCCCGGCCTGGGGTAAAGCGCGCATCGAATCGATGGTTGCGAATCGCCCTGACTGGTGTATCTCCCGTCAGCGTACCTGGGGCGTACCGATGTCGCTGTTCGTGCATAAAGACACGGAAGAGCTGCACCCGCGTACCACTGAACTTATCGAAGAAGTGGCGAAATACGTTGAGAAAGACGGTATTCAGGCGTGGTGGGATCTCGACCCGCGTGACATCCTCGGCGATGACGCAGATAACTACGTGAAAGTGCCGGATACCCTGGACGTGTGGTTTGACTCCGGGTCAACCAGCTACTCCGTGGTTGACGCGCGTCCGGAATTTGGCGGCCATACGCCGGATATGTATCTGGAAGGTTCTGACCAGCATCGCGGCTGGTTCATGTCTTCCCTGATGATCTCCACGGCGATGAAAGGCAAAGCGCCTTACCGTCAGGTACTGACCCACGGCTTCACCGTCGATGGTCAGGGGCGTAAGATGTCTAAATCCATCGGTAACACCGTTTCTCCGCAGGACGTGATGAACAAGCTGGGCGCGGATATCCTGCGTCTGTGGGTGGCATCGACTGACTACACCGGCGAAATGGCCGTTTCTGACGAAATCCTGAAACGTGCTGCCGATAGCTATCGTCGTATCCGCAACACCGCGCGCTTCCTGCTGGCGAACCTGAATGGTTTCGATCCGGCGAAAGACATGGTGAAACCGGAAGAGATGGTGGTACTGGATCGCTGGGCAGTAGGCTGCGCGAAAGAAGCGCAGGAAGACATCCTGAAAGCGTACGAATCCTACGACTTCCACGAAGTGGTACAGCGTCTGATGCGTTTCTGCTCCGTTGAAATGGGCTCGTTCTATCTCGACATCATCAAAGACCGCCAGTACACCGCGAAAGCAGACAGCGTGGCGCGTCGTAGCTGCCAGACTGCGCTGTATCACATCGCCGAAGCGCTGGTGCGCTGGATGGCACCGATCATGTCCTTCACCGCAGATGAAATCTGGGGCTACCTGCCGGGCGATCGCGAGAAATACGTGTTCACCGGTGAATGGTATGAAGGCCTGTTTGGCCTGGGCGAAACCGAAGCCATGAACGACGGCTTCTGGGACGTGCTGCTGCAGGTGCGTGGCGAAGTGAACAAAGTCATTGAACAGGCACGTGCGGATAAGAAAGTCGGCGGTTCTCTGGAAGCGGCAGTGACCCTGTACGCGGAACCTGAACTGGCGGCGAAACTGACTGCGCTGGGCGAAGAACTGCGATTTGTCCTGTTGACCTCCGGTGCGAACGTTGCGGAATATAACGCAGCACCTGCTGATGCTCAGCAGAGCGAATTGCTCAAAGGGCTGAAAGTGTCCCTGAGCAAAGCCGAAGGTGAGAAATGCCCGCGCTGCTGGCATTACACCCAGGACGTCGGCAAGGTGGCGGAACACGCAGATATCTGTGGACGCTGTGTCAGCAACATCGCCGGTGATGGCGAAAAACGTAAGTTTGCCTGATGAGTAAATCGATGTGTTCAACAGGGCTACGCTGGCTGTGGCTGGTGGTAGTCGTGCTGATTATCGATCTGGGCAGCAAATTCCTGATCCTCCAGAACTTTGCTCTGGGGGATACGGTACCGCTGTTCCCGTCGCTTAATCTGCATTATGCGCGTAACTATGGCGCGGCATTTAGCTTCCTCGCTGACAGCGGTGGCTGGCAGCGTTGGTTCTTTGCTGGTATCGCTATCGGTATCTGCGTGGCGCTGACGGTGCTGATGTACCGCTCAAAGGCGACCCAGAAGCTCAATAACATCGCCTATGCGCTGATTATTGGCGGCGCGCTGGGTAACCTGTTTGACCGCCTGTGGCACGGCTTCGTGGTCGATATGATCGACTTCTACGTCGGCGACTGGCACTTTGCCACCTTCAACCTGGCCGATAGCGCAATCTGCGTCGGTGCAGCGTTGATCGTGCTGGAAGGTTTCTTACCTTCCAAAGAGAAAAAAGCCGCATAAAAAAATGCCGGATGGCGCTGGCGCTTATCCGGCCTACAATATATTGCGAACCTTGTAGGCCCGGTAAGCGTAGCGCTACCGGGCAGACAGGCGGCGCCATTTTAAAGAGCAAACCTGCATGTCTGAATCTGTACAGAGCAACAGCGCCGTTCTGGTGCATTTCTCACTGAAACTCGATGACGGTTCTACCGCCGAATCGACCCGCAACAACGGCAAACCGGCGCTGTTCCGCCTGGGCGATGGCTCGCTCTCTGAAGGGCTGGAACAACATCTGCTGGGCCTGAAAGCGGGTGACAAAAAAGAATTTTCTCTGGAGCCGGATGCCGCGTTTGGCGTCTCGTCGCCAGACCTGATTCAGTACTTCTCCCGCCGTGAGTTTATGGATGCGGGCGAACCTGAAATCGGTGCAATCATGCTCTTTACCGCTATGGATGGCAGCGAGATGCCAGGCGTGATCCGCGAAATCAACGGCGACTCTATCACCGTTGATTTCAACCATCCGCTGGCCGACCATACCGTTCATTTTGATATTGAAGTACTGGAGATCGATCCGGTACTGGAGGCCTGAAATGCAGATCCTGTTGGCTAATCCGCGCGGTTTTTGCGCGGGTGTAGACCGCGCTATCAGCATTGTTGAAAACGCGCTGGCGATTTATGGCGCGCCAATCTACGTGCGTCATGAAGTGGTACACAACCGTTATGTGGTCGACAGCCTGCGCGAGCGCGGGGCGATTTTCATCGAACAGATCAGCGAAGTACCCGACGGCGCGATTCTGATTTTCTCCGCTCACGGCGTTTCTCAGGCTGTGCGCAACGAAGCGAAAAGTCGTGATCTGACCGTTTTCGACGCGACCTGCCCGCTGGTGACTAAAGTGCATATGGAAGTGGCTCGCGCCAGCCGTCGTGGTGAAGAGTCGATTCTGATTGGCCACGCCGGTCATCCGGAAGTCGAAGGCACGATGGGCCAGTACAGCAACCCGGAAGGGGGAATGTACCTGGTCGAATCGCCGGAAGATGTCTGGACACTGGAGGTTAAAAACGACGCCAAACTGTCGTTTATGACCCAGACGACGCTCTCTGTCGACGATACCTCTGACGTTATCGACGCGCTGCGTAAACGCTTCCCGAAAATCGTTGGCCCGCGCAAAGATGATATCTGCTACGCTACCACTAACCGTCAGGAAGCCGTACGCTCGCTGGCGGAACAGGCTGACGTGGTGCTGGTCGTGGGGTCGAAAAACTCCTCCAACTCCAACCGCCTGGCGGAACTGGCGCAGCGGATGGGCAAAGCAGCCTACCTTATTGATGATGCGACGGATATTCAGGAAGAGTGGGTGAAAGGCGCCGCCTGTGTCGGCGTGACCGCTGGCGCGTCTGCGCCGGATATCCTGGTGCAGAATGTGATTGCGCGCCTGCAAACCCTCGGCGGCGGCGAAGCCATCCCGCTGGAAGGGCGCGAAGAGAACATTGTTTTCGAAGTGCCGCGGGAACTGCGTGTGGATGTTCGTGAAGTCGAGTAAGTTATTCCCTTCATAAATATGACAAGATGCCAGACTTAATGTCTGGCATTTTTTTATGGAGGAAATATGCGCCTGCCGATTATTCTCGATACCGACCCCGGCATCGACGATGCCGCCGCCATTGCGGCTGCTTTGTTTGCCCCAGAACTGGATCTCCAGCTAATGACGACCGTGGCGGGCAACGTTTCCGTCGAAAAAACCACGCGTAATGCCCTTCAGTTGCTTCATTTCTGGGAGGCGAACGTTCCGCTGGCTCAGGGGGCGGCAACGCCGCTGGTGCGCCCGCTACGCGATGCGGCCTATGTGCACGGGCAGTCCGGTATGGAAGGTTACGACTTTACCGAACATCAGCGTCAACCGCTGGAGAAACCCGCTTTTATCGCCATTCGTGATGCGCTGATGCACTCACCGGAACCTGTCACACTGGTTGCCATCGGCCCACTCACCAATATCGCGCTGCTGCTTTCTCAATTCCCGGAGTGCAAATTCAATATCCGTCGCCTGGTGATTATGGGCGGCTCGGCGGGGCGCGGTAACTTCACGCCAAACGCCGAATTTAATATCGCCATCGACCCGGAAGCCGCTGCGCAAGTTTTCCAGAGTGGGCTGGAAATTGTGATGTGCGGTCTGGATGTGACTAACCAGGCGGTGCTAACGCCGGAATATCTGGCAACCCTTCCGGCGCTCAACAAAACCGGAAAAATGCTGCATTCGCTCTTCAGCCACTACCGCAGCGGCAGTATGCAAAGCGGCCTGCGCATGCACGATCTCTGTGCTATCGCCTGGCTGGTACGGCCGAAACTGTTCACTCTGAAACCCTGTTTTGTCGCCGTCGAGACTCAGGGAACCTACACAGCCGGAACCACTGTGGTGGATATTGAGGGACGACTTGGGCAACCTGCGAATGTGCAGGTTGCGCTGGGGCTGGATGTGGAAGGGTTCCGTGAGTGGGTAGCGGAGGTGGTGCGGCTGGCACCTTAATCGTCTTCTTATGCTATGAATAATTCTGTTGGGAAACGAAGATAATTTAGACACTTTCCATTTGAACGGTGGAAAAGTGTCAGGTTTACGCTTTAACCTTTCAGCTTTACCCATGATTCGTCCTTCCCGATGAATCATGGCTTTTACTGATATTCCCCTCTGTTTATCATTTAATTCTAATTATGGGCGTTTTCGGCTGGCGGCCTCCGGGCGGGCTGGTTACTCTGAGAACGGTTTACGCAAAATTAACAAAAGAGAATAGCTATGCATGAAGCACAAATCCGTGTCGCCATTGCCGGGGCCGGGGGACGTATGGGGCGCCAGTTAATTCAGGCGGCGATGGCAATGGACGGCGTTCAGTTGGGCGCGGCGCTGGAGCGCGAAGGTTCCAGCCTGCTGGGTAGTGATGCGGGTGAGCTGGCGGGTGCGGGGAAAACCGGTGTGACCGTTCAGAGCAGCCTGGACGCGGTTAAAGATGATTTTGATGTCTTTATCGATTTTACCCGCCCGGAAGGCACGCTGACGCATTTGGCGTTCTGCCGTGAACACGGGAAAGGCATGGTAATCGGAACCACCGGTTTTGATGATGCCGGCAAGCAGGCGATTCGCGATGCCTCTCAGGATATTGCGATTGTCTTTGCCGCTAACTTCAGCGTTGGCGTGAACGTCATGCTGAAGCTGCTGGAGAAAGCCGCCAAAGTGATGGGCGACTATACCGACATCGAAATCATTGAAGCGCACCATCGCCATAAAGTGGACGCGCCATCAGGCACGGCGCTGGCAATGGGTGAGGCAATTGCCTCAGCGCTGGATAAAGATCTGAAAGAGTGTGCCGTATACAGCCGCGAAGGCTATACGGGCGAACGTGTGCCTGGCACGATCGGTTTTGCGACCGTGCGTGCGGGCGATATCGTCGGCGAACATACGGCGATGTTCGCCGATATTGGCGAGCGCGTTGAGATTACACATAAAGCATCCAGCCGCATGACCTTTGCTAACGGGGCGGTGCGTTCGGCTTTGTGGCTTAAATCGAAGCAAAGTGGTCTTTTTGATATGCGTGATGTGCTTAATCTTAATGAATTATAGTATTTATTACCCATCGTGATGTGGTATTGCAGTCAGTAAGTTATTGATTGCATAGGGCGATATTTTATCGCCCTTTATTTTATCCATCTCATGTGAATTAAATGGTGAATGGCTAAAAATAATCACTTATCTCTGCGGTAATGGTTATTTAAATGTAAATTTTGACCATCTGGTCTACTTTTTCCCTACCCTGACCTGTTTTTAACATTCTTTCAGCCCCGCAAGCGTTTTCTGATGTGAGTTAGGTGATCTTTTTGCCTGTTAAAAGCGCCAGTTAATGCCAGTGGCGCAAAATAATAATAAAAAATGCCCTTTAAGGTAGACTTTTGTCTGGGCTCTCTCTAGAATGCCGCCGTTTGCCAGAAATTCAAAGGTAAGCAGATTTGCATTGATTTATGTCACTGTTGTGAATTAATATGCAAATAAAGTGAGTGAATATTCTCTGGAGGGTGTTTTGATTAAGTCAGCGCTATTGGTTCTGGAAGACGGAACCCAGTTTCACGGTCGGGCCATAGGGGCAACAGGTTCGGCGGTTGGGGAAGTCGTTTTCAATACTTCAATGACCGGTTATCAAGAAATCCTCACTGATCCTTCCTATTCCCGCCAAATCGTTACTCTTACTTATCCTCATATCGGCAATGTCGGCACCAATGCTGCTGACGAAGAGTCTTCTCAGGTTCATGCGCAGGGTCTGGTTATCCGCGACCTGCCGCTGATTGCCAGCAACTACCGCAATACTGAAGACCTCTCTTCCTACCTGAAACGTCATAACATCGTGGCGATTGCCGATATCGATACCCGTAAGCTGACGCGTCTGCTGCGCGAGAAGGGTGCGCAGAACGGTTGCATCATCGCTGGGGATAACCTCGATGCGGCGCTGGCGCTGGAAAAAGCGCGTGCGTTCCCGGGCCTGAACGGAATGGACCTGGCGAAAGAAGTTACCACCCGCGAATCCTACAGCTGGACGCAGGGGAGCTGGACGCTGGCAGAAGAATTGCCGGAAGCGAAAAAAGAAGAAGATCTGCCATTCCACGTCGTTGCCTACGATTTTGGCGCGAAACGCAATATTCTGCGCATGCTGGTTGACCGTGGCTGCCGCCTGACCATCGTGCCGGCGCAAACTTCTGCGGAAGAGGTGCTGAAGATGAACCCGGACGGCGTGTTCCTTTCTAACGGCCCGGGCGACCCGGCTCCGTGCGATTACGCGATTACCGCGATTCAGAAATTCCTCGAAACCGACATTCCGGTATTCGGCATCTGCCTCGGCCATCAGTTACTGGCGCTGGCGAGCGGTGCGAAGACCATCAAGATGAAGTTCGGCCACCACGGCGGCAACCATCCGGTGAAAGATATCGATAAGAATGTGGTGATGATCACCGCACAGAACCACGGTTTTGCGGTGGATGAAGCGACGCTGCCTGAAAATCTGCGCGTGACGCATAAATCCCTGTTCGACGGCACCCTGCAGGGGATTCATCGTACCGATAAGCCCGCGTTCAGTTTCCAGGGACACCCGGAAGCGAGCCCAGGCCCGCACGATGCTGCACCGCTGTTCGACCACTTTATCGAGCTTATCGAGCAATACCGTCAGTCCGCGAAATAATCAGGAGTTATAAGAGCCATGCCAAAACGTACAGACATAAAAAGTATCCTGATTCTGGGTGCGGGCCCGATTGTTATCGGCCAGGCGTGTGAGTTTGACTACTCTGGCGCGCAAGCCTGTAAAGCGCTGCGTGAAGAGGGTTACCGCGTCATTCTGGTGAACTCCAACCCGGCAACTATCATGACCGACCCGGAAATGGCGGATGCGACCTACATCGAGCCGATTCACTGGGAAGTGGTGCGCAAGATTATTGAAAAGGAGCGCCCGGATGCGGTGCTGCCGACCATGGGCGGCCAGACGGCGCTGAACTGCGCGCTGGAACTGGAGCGTCAGGGCGTGCTGGAAGAGTTCGGCGTTACCATGATTGGTGCGACCGCCGATGCGATTGATAAAGCAGAAGACCGCCGCCGTTTCGACGTGGCGATGAAGAAAATCGGCCTTGATACCGCACGTTCAGGTATCGCGCACACCATGGAAGAAGCGCTGGCGGTTGCCGCTGACGTTGGCTTCCCGTGCATTATTCGCCCTAGCTTCACGATGGGTGGCACCGGTGGCGGCATCGCTTATAACCGCGAAGAGTTCGAAGAAATCTGCGAACGCGGTCTGGATCTCTCCCCGACTAACGAGCTGCTGATTGATGAATCGCTGATCGGCTGGAAAGAGTACGAGATGGAAGTGGTGCGTGATAAAAACGACAACTGCATCATCGTCTGCTCCATCGAAAACTTTGATGCGATGGGTATCCACACCGGTGACTCCATCACCGTAGCACCAGCCCAGACGCTGACCGATAAAGAATACCAAATCATGCGTAACGCCTCGATGGCGGTACTGCGTGAAATCGGCGTGGAAACTGGCGGCTCCAACGTTCAGTTTGCGGTGAACCCGAAAAACGGTCGTCTGATAGTTATCGAAATGAACCCGCGTGTGTCTCGCTCCTCCGCGCTGGCTTCAAAAGCCACGGGTTTCCCGATTGCTAAAGTGGCGGCGAAACTGGCGGTAGGTTATACCCTCGACGAGCTGATGAACGACATCACCGGTGGCCGTACTCCGGCTTCCTTCGAACCGTCCATCGACTACGTGGTCACCAAAATTCCTCGCTTCAACTTTGAGAAATTCGCCGGTGCTAACGACCGTCTGACCACTCAGATGAAATCGGTTGGTGAAGTCATGGCGATTGGTCGCACGCAGCAGGAATCGCTGCAAAAAGCCTTGCGCGGCCTGGAAGTGGGCGCAACAGGTTTTGACCCGAAAGTCAGCCTCGATGATCCGGAAGCGCTGACCAAAATTCGCCGCGAGCTGAAAGACGCTGGCGCAGAGCGTATCTGGTATATCGCCGATGCGTTCCGTGCGGGCCTGTCTGTAGACGGTGTCTTCAATCTGACCAACATCGACCGCTGGTTCCTGGTGCAAATTGAAGAGCTGGTGCGCCTGGAAGAAAAAGTGGCGGAAGTCGGCATCAACGGCCTCGACGCGGACTTCCTGCGTCAGCTGAAACGCAAAGGCTTTGCCGACGCGCGTCTGGCTAAACTGGCGGGCGTGCGCGAAGCGGAAATCCGCAAGCTGCGTGACCAGTACAATCTGCACCCGGTCTACAAGCGTGTGGATACCTGCGCGGCAGAATTTGCCACCGACACCGCATACATGTATTCCACCTATGAAGAAGAGTGCGAATCCAACCCGTCCACCCGTGACAAAATCATGGTTCTCGGCGGCGGCCCGAACCGTATCGGTCAGGGTATCGAATTCGACTACTGCTGCGTACACGCCTCGCTGGCGCTGCGTGAAGACGGTTACGAGACCATCATGGTTAACTGTAACCCGGAAACTGTTTCTACCGACTACGACACTTCCGACCGTCTCTACTTCGAGCCGGTAACCCTGGAAGACGTGCTGGAAATCGTGCGTATCGAGAAGCCGAAGGGCGTTATCGTGCAGTACGGCGGTCAGACCCCGCTGAAACTGGCGCGCGCGCTTGAAGCGGCTGGTGTACCGGTTATCGGTACCAGCCCGGATGCTATCGACCGTGCGGAAGACCGTGAACGCTTCCAGCATGCGGTTGACCGTCTGAAACTGAAACAACCGGCAAACGCCACCGTTACCGCGATCGAAATGGCGGTGGAGAAAGCGAAAGAGATTGGTTACCCGCTGGTGGTGCGCCCGTCCTACGTTCTCGGTGGGCGCGCAATGGAAATCGTTTACGACGAAGCCGACCTGAAGCGCTACTTCCAGACCGCTGTCAGCGTATCTAACGACGCGCCGGTACTGCTCGACCGCTTCCTGGACGATGCGGTAGAAGTGGATGTGGACGCCATCTGCGACGGCGAAATGGTGCTGATTGGCGGCATCATGGAGCACATCGAGCAGGCGGGCGTGCACTCTGGTGACTCCGCCTGTTCTCTGCCAGCGTACACGCTGAGCCAGGAAATTCAGGATGTGATGCGCCAGCAGGTGCAGAAACTGGCCTTTGAACTGCAGGTTCGCGGTCTGATGAACGTCCAGTTTGCGGTGAAAGACAACGAAGTCTACCTGATTGAAGTTAACCCGCGTGCAGCGCGTACTGTACCGTTCGTCTCCAAAGCGACCGGTGTTCCGCTGGCGAAAGTGGCGGCACGCGTAATGGCAGGCAAAACGCTGGCCGAACAGGGCGTAACCAAAGAAATCATCCCGCCGTACTACTCCGTGAAAGAAGTGGTGCTGCCGTTCAACAAATTCCCGGGCGTTGACCCGCTGTTAGGGCCAGAGATGCGCTCTACCGGGGAAGTGATGGGCGTGGGCCGCACGTTCGCAGAAGCTTTTGCGAAAGCGCAACTGGGCAGTAACTCCACCATGAAGAAACAGGGCCGCGCACTGCTCTCCGTGCGCGAAGGCGACAAAGAACGTGTTGTCGACCTGGCGGCGAAACTGCTGAAGCATGGTTTTGAGCTGGACGCGACGCACGGCACGGCGATTGTGCTGGGCGAAGCGGGGATCAACCCACGTCTGGTGAACAAGGTGCATGAAGGTCGTCCGCACATTCAGGACCGTATCAAGAATGGCGAATACACCTACATCATCAACACTACTGCGGGTCGTCAGGCGATTGAAGACTCCAAGTTGATTCGCCGCAGCGCGTTGCAGTACAAGGTACATTACGACACCACCCTGAACGGCGGTTTTGCAACCTCCATGGCGCTGAATGCGGATGCGAAAGAGAAAGTGATTTCGGTGCAGGAAATGCACGCGCAAATTACGAAGTAAGCGCATTTCTCGTGACGGTTTAAACGGTTCCTGAAAAGGAACCGTTTTTTTTCGCCTTCAGATCATTCCTGGTGCCTTAATCTCTTTTCAATGTAACAACCACGATTTAGATCACATCCCTCAACATTTAAGTCGCATACCATTTCACATAACCCTGGTTTTAGTGTGGCTTAATGTTAGCAGGCCATAACAGATTTTTAATTCGTAAAAATGGTGTGAATATGAGTGAACAATGTGTTGGTAAGCCACTCTACTTGTTAATTGCCGAATGGATCATGGCAGAAGATCGTTGGGTAACCGCAAGAGAGATCTCCATTCATTTCGATATTGAACACAGCAAAGCGATTAATACACTTTCCTATATTCTCTCTGAGGTGGGAGAAATTAGCTGTGAAGTCAAAATGATCCCCAATAAGCTGGAGGGGCGAGGGTGTCAGTGCCAGCGGTTGGTAAAAGTGGTGGCTATTGATTCTCAGCTTTATGACCGAGTCAATCATCATGTGCGGGAAAAAATGGCTGGCGTGAGGAAAACGCCGCATATATCTGCGGTACCGCCAGCCGGGCTTAATCGTGAGCAAAAATGGCAAATGATGTTGTCTAAGAGTATGCGTCGATAAGACCGCATCGCCGGATGGTTCTGTGCCATCCGGCAACATCAGCGTTTCGGTTGTACCTCCGTCGTGCCTTTCAGGCGCGGTCGATTTTCTTGCTTTTCGGTTAACGGTTCGGTTAAGCGTAATCCTGCTATGCAGCGCGCCGCCAGATCCTGATATTCCTGCGTGTTGAGGCGTTTCCACTGCATCTCTTCGTCAGTGACTTCTCGCAAAAAGCGTGCCGGAGAGCCGACCAGCATTTGCCGGGGCGTACCGATATAACCCGCTTTCACAAAGCTCATGGCGGCGACAATGCTCTCATCGCCAATCACTGCGCCGTCCATGATGACGCTGTTCATACCGACTAAAGCATCGCGGCCAATCACGCAGCCGTGAAGAATCGCGCCGTGGCCGATATGGCCGTTTTCGCGCACGATGGTATCCGTGTCGCAATAGCCATGCATGATGCAGCCATCCTGGAGGTTTGATCCGGCCTCAAGAATTAACCGCCCGTAATCGCCGCGCAGCGCGGCGTGCGGGCCGACGTAGACGCCCGCGCCGATAATGACATCGCCAATCAGTACCGCGCTGGGGTGGACGTAAGCCTGCGGGTGAACGACGGGGATCAGGCCTTCAAAGGCGTATATGCTCATGGTGACTCCTGTGCCGGGAATTGCCGGATGGCGGCGTGAACGCCTTATCCGGCCTGCGAGGGTATTGCCGGATTAACGCCCCTTCCACACCGGTTCGCGTTTTTCGGCGAACGCTAATGGCCCTTCAATAGCATCTTCGGAATGCAGCACCGCCGGGTAATGTTTTAACGCACCGCTACGCATGAAACGGTAACCCTCTTCAACGGGCATTTCGCTGGTGGTGCGGTAAATCTCTTTCAACGCCGCCAGTGCCAGCGGGGCGCTTTGCACCAGTTGCTGAGCCAGTTCGCGGGCGCTTGCCATCAGTTCCGGTTGCGCTACCACGCGGTTCACGATGCCCCAACGTTGAGCTTCTTCCGCCGTCATGCGACGCCCGGTCATGACCATTTCGTTGAGGATTGCCGGAGGCAGATATTTCGGCAGACGCAACACGCCGCCGCTGTCCGGAACGATACCGAGTTTGGCTTCCGGAAGGGCAAAACTGGCGTTTTCCGCACACAGGATAAAATCAGCGGCCAGCGCCAGTTCGAAGCCACCGCCAAAGGCGTAGCCGTTCACGGCGGCAATAACCGGTTTATCAAGGTCAAAAATTTCGGTTAACCCGGCGAACCCGCCTGGGCCGAAATCGGCGTCTGGCGCTTCCCCCTCAGCGGCGGCTTTCAGATCCCATCCCGCAGAGAAAAATTTCTCGCCTGCGCCGGTAATAATGGCGACGCGCAGTGTCGGGTCATCGCGAAAATTAAGGAAAACTTCGCCCATTTCGAAACTGGTTTTCGCATCGATGGCATTGGCTTTTGGGCGATCCAGGGTTATTTCCAGAATCGCGCCGTTACGGGTCAGATGTAATGAATCACTCATGTTCCACTCCTTTTTCTGTTTTCTGCGGGCAATAGCGGCCCCACAAAAACAGGTGCGTTTTTGTTTTCAGAGAATATTCAGCGGCATGACTGCCGCCAGCGTCGTTACTTCAGGTTCTTCTTAATTATTTTCCCTGAGCAGTTACGGGGCAGGTCGGTTCTGATCTCCATATAAGACGGCACTTTAAATTTCGCCATATGCGTTTCGCAGAAGCGGAAAAACTCTTCCTGACTTAAGGTTTCACCTTCATTGAGTACGACAAAGGCTTTTATGGCTTCGTCGCGAATATCGTCTTTAATACCAATCACCACGATGTCCTGAATTTTGGGATGCGCAGCGATAATATTTTCCAGCTCGACGCAGGAGACGTTTTCACCCCCGCGTTTAATCATGTTGCAGCGGCGGTCAATAAAATAGAAAAAGCCTTCCTCGTCGTAGTAGCCGGAATCGCCGGTATGTAGCCAGCCATCCGCCTGCAATGTGCTGGCGGTAGCATCCGGGCGCAGATAGTACTCTTTAAAGAGCGTCTTCCCCGGCTCGCCTTTTATGCAAATTTCACCGATTTCGCCCGGCGGCAATGGCCGGTTCTGGTCATCGCGAATTTCCGCCTGGTAGCAGAAACCGGGGCGGCCAATCGACGGCCAGCGACGTTTGTCACCGGGCCTGTCGCCAATAATGCCGACGATGGTTTCCGTCATGCCATATGAGGTGAGCAGCCGTACGCCAAACCGCTCGATAAACGCGTCTTTCTCCGTGACCGATAGATTCAGGTAATACATCACTTCACGTAGCCGATGCTGACGGTCGGTCGGCGCAGGCGGCTGTACCATCAGCGTGCGGATCATCATTGGAATGCATTCCGTGACCGTAGCGCCGTAGTGACGAACCTGTCTCCAGAAGGCGCGGGCGCTGTATTTTTCAATCAGCACAAACGTCGCCCCGGCGGAAAAGGCCGCCATCGCCGCGGTACACTGGCAGTCGATGTGGAACGCGGGCATCACCGTCAGATAAACATCATCTGCGCGTAACGCACACTGCCAAGAGGAGTAATAACCCGCAAAACGCAGGTTGTAGTGGGTGATCACCACACCTTTAGGGCGCGACGTGGTGCCCGAGGTAAACAGAATTTCGGCGGTATCTTCGGGGCTTAACGGCGGCGCATAGCGTAGTGTGGCTGGCTGCTCTGCCTTAAGGCGCTGAAAATCAAACTCTTCGTCTTCACCATCTATCAGGCAGATCGTTTCCAGTTGGGTGGAATGCGCCGCGCGAATCTGGCGGTACATCGGGTAAAAACGCGTGGAGGTCACCAGCAGGCGTGCCTGACAGTGATGCAGAATCCATGCGCTCTCTTCCTGTAACAGCCGAGCGTTAATCGGCACCATAATCGCGCCGATTTTGGCCAGCCCAAACCAGCAGAAAATAAACTCCGGGCAGTTATCGAGATGCAGGGCAACCTTGTCGCCTTTACGCACGCCCAGGGCGTGAAACAGGTTTGCCGTGCGCGTGATTTCCGCATTGAGCGCTGCATAACTGAATTGCTGCACATCGCCCGCGCAGGATTCCACTATCAGCGCCGTTTTCTCACCGTAAACTTCCGCCAGACAATCCCACATCTGCCGCACGTGTTGCCCGCCAACCATATCCATTGCGCATTCACCCACAAAATAGTCCTGGTGGTTAGCCGGGGGCCCGGCTAACGCATCCTGTTAATCCTCAACTTTGGCCAGCCCTTTGCCGACCAGCGCCTGAATATCGCTCTCGCTGTAGCCGATATTTTTCAGAATGGCGGCGGTGTCCATGCCGTGCGACGGCATTCCACGCCAGATTTTCCCTGGGTTGTTTTTAAATTTGGGCATTACGTTCGGGCCTTTGCAGGTGCGACCGTCCATGGTTTGCCATTCGGTGATGGATTCTCGAGCGACGTACTGTGGGTTGCCTTCCAGTTCAGGGATGGTCAGCACTTTGGCGCAGGCAATATGCAGTTCGGCAAAGCGAGCCTGGACCTCGGCGATGGTGTGCGCCGCCAACCATTCATCAAGCTTCTCTTCTACCAGTGGACCATAGGGACACTCAATGCGATGGATCAACTGTGTGCCTTCTGGTACTTCTGGCGTACCCAGAATGTGCGCGAGACCAATATCTTTAAAACATTCATTGATTTGAGTGATGCCTACTAACTCCATTACGATGTAGCCATCGGCGCATTTGTAAAGCCCGCAGCCGGCGTAATAGGGGTCTTTCCCTTTGGTCATGCGCGGGCAGATTTCACCACCGTTGAAATAGTCCATCATGAAGTACTGACCCATACGCAGCATGACTTCGTACATTGCGATATCGATGCTTTCGCCTTTGCCCGTTTCGCGCACTTTATGCAGCGCCGCGAGGGCGGAGGTGGTGGCGGTCAACCCCGAGAAATAGTCTGCGGTGTAGGGGAACGCGGGCATGGGCTGGTCAACATCGCCGTTCTGAATCAGGTAGCCGCTAAAGGCCTGGGCGATGGTGTTATAGGCCGGAAGGTTGGTGTACTCCTCTGTTCCGTACTGGCCGAAGCCGGAGAGGTGGGCGATAACCAGTTTAGGGTTGTGCTGCCACAGAACTTCGTCGGTGATGCCGCGACGGGCAAAGGCCGGGCCTTTGCTGGCTTCGATAAAGATATCGGTGGTTTCCATTAATTTCAGAAACGCTTCGCGGCCTTCGTCTTTGAAAATATTGAGCGACAGCGCGCGCAGGTTGCGGCGTGAAAGCTGCGGGTAGTTCGGTTGCACGCGAATGGTGTCGGCCCAGGCGACGTTTTCAATCCAGATAACTTCTGCACCCCATTCGGCAAACATCTGCCCGGCGAACGGCCCGGCAATTTCGATCCCCGAGAAGACAACCCGTAATCCGGCCAGAGGCCCGAATGTCGGCATAGGTAGGTGGTTCATAACATAGCTCCTGACAGATTTTGTAGGCCTGATAAGCGAAGCGCATCAGGCATCGGTGCACGATTGCCGGATGCGGTGTAAACACCGTATCCGGCCTACGAAACGTGCCTTATCAACGATATTGTTTCAGCACGGCACGGCCCAGCGTCAGGATCTGCATTTCATCAGAGCCGCCGGAAACGCGGTCTACGCGCAGGTCACGCCAGAAACGGGTGATGCGGTGATTACCCGCGATACCTACGCCGCCCAGCACCTGCATAGCCGTATCGACGACCTCAAACGCGGCGTTGGCGCAGAAGTATTTGCACATCGCAGCATCACCAGAGGTGATCGTGCCGTTATCCGCTTTCCAGGCTGCTTCAAACAACATGTTTTTCATGGAGTTAAGTTTGATCGCCATGTGCGCGAACTTCTCCTGAATCAACTGGAAGCGGCCAATGGTTTCGCCAAACTGCACGCGCTGGTTAGCGTAACGAGCGGCGTCTTCAAAGGCGCACATCGCGGTGCCGTAGTTGGTCAGCGCCACCAGGAAGCGTTCGTGGTCAAACTCCTCTTTCACACGATTGAAGCCGTTGCCTTCGCGGCCAAACATGTCTTTTTCTTCCAGCTCAACGTCGTCGAAGGTCAGCTCGCAGCAGCTATCCATACGCAGGCCGAGTTTTTCCAGCTTGTTGATCTTGATACCCGGTTTGCTCATGTCGACACACCATTCGGTGTAAATCGCTTTGTCCGGCGACGCCCCATCGCGCGCCATCACCACCACGTACGGGGTATACGCGCTACTGGTGATAAAACATTTGCTGCCGTTGAGGTAGACCTTGCCGTTTTTGCGGGTGTAGGTGGTTTTCAGGCTGCCGACGTCAGAGCCCGCGCCCGGTTCGGTAATCGCCGAGTTCCACATCTGTTTCCCGGTGCCCTGGAAGGCCATGATCTTGTCGATCTGCTCCTGGGTGCCTTCGCGCAGGAAGGTGTTGAAGCCGCCCGGCAATTGATAGAGCACGTAGGTTGGCGCGCCGAGGCGGCCCAGTTCCATCCATACCGCCGCGACGGTGACGAACCCAGCGTCCAGTCCACCGTGTTCTTCCGGCAGCAGCAGGCTGTCGATACCCATATCGGCCAGCGCTTTGACAAAACGTTCCGGGTAGACGCTGTCGCGATCGCACTCGGCGAAATAGGCTTCCCAGTTTTCACTGGCCATCAGTTCACGAATACCGGCGACAAACAATTCCTGCTCATCATTCAAATTGAAATCCATCTTCTAACCTCTTAATCGTGTTGGGTTTAATTAGTCTTTCCAGTGTTGCTTCGCGTCTTTGATAAAGGAGAGCGTCACCATGATGTTGACGAAGAACAGCGGGCAGCCGCCGGCGATAATCGCCGTTTGTATCGGTTTGAGGCCGCCGAGCGCCAGCAGGACAATACCGATAATGCCAACCAGGATTGACCAGCCGATACGCACCAGCAGCGGTGGCTCTTCGCCATCGCGCACTTCGCGACAGGTGGACATCGCCAGGGTGTAGGAACAGGCATTGATCAGCGTGACGGTGGCAATAAAGCAGAGGATGAAGAATCCCCACATGGTGGCGGTGCTGAGCGGTAACGCGGCCCAGGTTTCGATGATGGCGCGCGCCACGCCGTGCTGCTCAATCAGTTGCGGAATGTTGAGGATGTTTTTATCCATCAGCAGCAGGGTGTTGCTGCCAAGGACGGTCCACAAAATCCAGGTCGATGCGGTCAGGCCCAGTACCATACCGAAGCAGAGTTCGCGTACAGTGCGACCACGGGAAATACGCGCGAGGAAGATACTCATCTGGATGGCGTAAATCACCCACCACGCCCAGTAGAACACTGTCCAGCCCTGCGGGAAGCCGCCTTTACCGATCGCATCGGTATAGAACAGCATGCGCGGCAGATACATCAGCAGCATCCCGACGGAGTCGGTGAAGTAGTTCATGATGAAGCTGGCACCGCTAACGATAAACACCCAGCCCAGCATCAGAAAGCTTAAGTAGCTACGCACGTCACTGGCGATTCTGACCCCTTTTTGCAGGCCGCAGGCGACGCAAATGGCGTTCAGGATAATCCAGCAGGTGATGATGATGGCGTCGAGTTGCAGCGTATGCGGAATGCCAAACAGCCACTGCATACACTCGGTGACCAGCGGTGTCGCCAGACCCAGACTGGTACCCATCGCGAAGATTAACGCTACCAGGTAGAAGTTATCGACGACGGTACCGAACAGACCTTTCGCGTGTTTTTCGCCAACCAGCGGCACCAGCGTGGAGCTGGGACGAATCACGTCCATCTTGCGAACAAAGAAGAAGTAAGCAAACGCCACGGAGAGGAAGCTGTATGTTGCCCACGGCAGCGGGCCCCAGTGGAACAAGCTATACGCCAGGCCAATCTCTTTCGCCCCGGTCGAGTTAGGCGCAAGTGCGAACGGCGGCGTGGAGATGTAGTAGTAGATTTCGATGGAGCCCCAGAAAAGCACGGCAGCTGACGTACAGGAGGCGAACATCATAAAGATCCAGCTCGCGGTGCTGAATTCCGGCGGTTCGTTACCGAGTTTCTTTTTGGCGTACGGGCCAAACACCAGCCAGAACCAACCAAACAGCATCACCACCATATACCATTCAAATGCCCAACCCCAGACATTGGTGACATAGCTAAATACGGCATTAATAACGACGTTGGCCGCGTCAAGATCGCGAACGGTTAGCCAACAAAGTATTCCAACAATAATTAACGGCGGGAAAAAAACCTTCGGCTCTATTCCTGACTTTCTCTTTTCATTTTTCATGAGTGAATTCCACTGTGAAGACTAAAATTATTTAGCGTTCCCGGTTGTTCCATTTTTTGTCTATTATTGTTAATAATTTATTAATAACTATTTAACCTCAAAGTGGCGTTAGAAAGTAATTCATAATGGGTATTCAAATTCGTGCGTTCTGTGATGAGTGTCACGCTTTGTTGGATGGGCTTTTTTGTCACCTGTTCTGTATTTAGTTGTTAATTTTCAATGTCTTGATTGTGTGTTCCTGACGATTTTAGGGTGTTAACTTTCAATATTGGTGATCCATTAAACACTATTGAAATTTTTATCAATAAAGACTTACCGTTCAATATTGTTGAGATAGATAACATTATTGAAAGTTGTATTTTTCAGCGTGTGACATTTTCAATATTGGTGATTATTGTTTTATTTCTGAATTAAAGTGCGTGATATCTATATTTACCACCGCCGATATGGACGATGATCCCTTCATGATTTCTGGAGATGCAATGAAGATAATTACTTGCTACAAGTGCGTGCCTGATGAACAGGATATTGCGATCAATAACGCTGATGGTTCATTAGATTTCAGCAAAGCGGATGCGAAGATTAGCCAGTACGATCTCAACGCCATCGAAGCCGCTTGCCAGTTAAAACAACAAGCCACAGACGCTCAGGTGATTGCCATGAGCGTGGGCGGCAAAGCGCTGAGTAACGTCAAAGGCCGCAAAGATGTGCTCTCACGCGGGCCGGATGAACTGGTTGTGGTGATTGACGATCAATTCGAACACGCGCTGCCGCAACACACCGCCGCCGCGCTGGCCGCCGCGGCACAGAAGTCCGGCTTTGATCTGATGCTGTGCGGTGACGGATCTTCTGACCTTTATGCGCAGCAGGTGAGCCTGCTGGTGGGCGAAACCCTGGGTATCCCGGCAGTGAACGGTGTAAGCAAGATCCTGTCACTGACCGACAACACGCTCACCGTTGAGCGCGAGCTGGAAGATGAAACCGAAACGCTGGCTATCCCGCTGCCGGCGGTCGTGGCCGTCTCAACCGATATCAATACCCCACAGATTCCTTCAATGAAAGCCATTCTGGGCGCGGCGAAAAAACCGGTTCAGGTGTGGTCGCCGGCGGATATTGGCTTCACCGCGCAGGAAAGCACCTCTTCGCAGCAGGTTGCCGCACCGAAACAGCGTGAACGTCAGCGCATCATCATTGAAGGCGATGGCGAAGAGCAGATCGCCAACTTTGTCGATCATCTGCGCAAAATCATTAACTAATAGGGGATGTTATGAGCAAGTTTTCCAGTGTCTGGGTATTCAGCGATACCCCTTCTCGCCTGCCGGAACTGATGAGTGGTGCACAGGTATTAGGCGAAAAAATCCATACGTTCACCCTCAGCGACGCGGACAGCGCGCTGGCGTTCCAGTTGGGTGCGAATCAGGTATGGCAACTGTGTGGCAAGCCGGACGATCGCATGATGGAAGATTATGCGGGCGTGATGGCCGACACCATCCGCCAGCAGGGCGCCAATGGTCTCGTGCTGTTGCCAAACAGCCGTCGTGGCAAGTTGCTGGCGGCGAAACTCGGTTTCCGCTTGTCGGCGGCGGTCTCTAACGATGCCAGCGCGGTGGTGGCGCAAGAGGGTGGCGTTGCGGTTAAACACATGGTGTATGGCGGCCTGGCCATTGGCGAAGAGACCATCCGCTCGCCGTTTGCGGTGATGACGCTCAGTAGCGGAACGTTTGATGCCGTACAGCCGAATCCGTCTCTTAGCGGCGAGGCGCAAAAAGTCGAATGGCAAGCGCCTGCGGTGGCCATTACCCGCACGGCGACGAAGCCGCGTCAGAGCAGCAACGTCGACCTGGACAAAGCGCGTCTGGTGGTCAGCGTGGGTCGCGGTATCGGTAGCAAAGAGAATATCCCGCTTGCCGAGGCGCTGTGTCAGGCGATAGGCGCTGAGCTTGCCTGTTCTCGCCCGGTGGCAGAAAACGAAAAATGGATGGAGCACGAGCGCTATGTCGGCATCTCCAACCTGATGCTGAAACCGGAGCTTTATCTGGCGGTCGGTATTTCCGGGCAGATCCAGCATATGGTTGGCGCGAACGGCGCGCAGACGATCTGTGCGATCAACAAAGATAAAAACGCGCCGATCTTCCAGTATGCCGACTACGGCATCGTGGGCGATCTGATGAAGATCCTGCCTGAGCTAACCCGCGCGTTAGCGCGCTAGCGCCTTTGTACAGGGCGTTTCGCGCCCTGTCTTCTGACTTCTGGAGTGGTTATGTCTGAAGATATCTTTGATGCCATTATCGTCGGCGCCGGGCTTGCGGGTTCGGTGGCGGCGCTGGTGCTGGCCCGTGAAGGCGCGGATGTGCTGGTTATCGAACGCGGTAACGCTGCGGGCGCGAAAAATGTCACCGGTGGGCGTATTTATGCCCACAGTCTGGAGCGCATCATTCCCGGCTTTGCTAAAACTGCGCCCGTTGAACGGCGCATCACCCATGAAAAACTCGCCTTTATGACCGAAAAAGGGGCGATGACCATGGACTATCTCAATGCCGACGAGGCGAGTGCGTTGCAGGTCTCTTATTCGGTACTGCGCAGTAAATTTGATGCCTGGCTGATGGCGCAGGCGGAAGAGGCGGGCGCGCAGCTGATCACCGGGATCCGCGTCGATAACGTTGTGCAGCGCGACGGTAAAGTGGTGGGTGTGGAAGCTGATGGCGATATTCTCGAAGCGAACGTGGTGATCCTTGCCGATGGCGTGAATTCGCTGCTGGCGGAAAAACTCGGTATGGCGAAGCGCGTGGATGCCGCCAACGTGGCCGTCGGGGTGAAAGAACTGATCGAACTGCCGAAATCGGTGATTGAAGATCGCTTCCAGCTTCAGGGCAATGAAGGCGCGGCCTGTCTGTTTGCCGGATCGCCGACCGATGGCCTGATGGGCGGCGGGTTCCTCTATACCAATGAAGACACGCTTTCGCTGGGTCTGGTCTGTGGCTTGCACCATCTGAAAGATGCAAAGAAATCGGTACCGCAGATGCTGGAAGATTTTAAACAGCACCCGGCGGTCGCACCGCTGATCGCGGGCGGAAAAATGGTGGAGTATTCAGCGCACGTGGTACCGGAAGCGGGCATGAATATGCAGCCGGAACTGATCGGTGACGGCGTATTAATTGCCGGTGATGCTGCCGGGATGTGCATGAACCTTGGCTTTACCATTCGTGGCATGGATCTGGCGGTGGCGGCGGGGGAAGCGGCGGCGAAAGCGGTGTTATCCGCGAAACACAATAATGACTTCAGCCGCAATGGCCTGGCTTCTTATCGCCAGCATCTGGACAACGGCCCGATGCGCGACATGCGCATGTATCAGCGCCTGCCCGCGTTCCTTGATAACCCACGTATGTTTACCCGTTACCCGGAAATGGTGGTGGGTGTGGCACGCGATCTGTTCACCATTGATGGCAGCGCGCCGGTACCGATGCGCAAGAAAATCCTTCAGCATGCGAAGAAAGTGGGCTTTATCAATCTGATGAAGGACGGCATTAAAGGAGTGACCGTACTATGACTTCCCCTGTGAACGTCGACGTCAAACTGGGCGTCAATAAATTCAATGTTGATGAAGAGAACCCGCACATCATTTTGAAAGCAGACCCCGATAAAGCGGCGCTGGACGTGCTGGTAAAAGCCTGCCCCGCCGGGCTGTATAAAAAGCAGGATGACGGCAGCGTGCGGTTTGATTACGCCGGGTGTCTGGAGTGTGGAACCTGCCGCATTCTTGGCCTGGATACGGCGCTGGAAAAATGGGAATACCCGCGCGGCACATTTGGCGTGGAATTTCGCTATGGGTGAGGTTTGTGCCGGATGTATGAAAATCACGTATTTTTCCAGGCCGGATAAGGCGTAGCCGCCATCCGGCAAGGTAACCCACAGGACACCACCATGCCGCAGCCCAGAAACTTTGATGACATCAAATTCTCCTCTATTCACCGCAGAATTATGCTGTGGGGAAGCGGCGGGCCGTTTCTTGATGGGTACGTGCTGGTGATAATCGGCGTTGCGCTCGAGCAGCTCACGCCATTCCTGAAACTGGACGCAGAATGGATTGGCTTGCTGGGCGCGGCGACGCTGGCAGGGTTATTCGTCGGTACCACGCTGTTTGGCTACATTTCCGATAAGGTCGGACGGCGTAAAATGTTCCTGATCGATATCATCGCTATTGGGTTGATATCGGTTGCCACCATGTTTGTCTCCTCGCCCGTTGAGTTGCTGGTAATGCGCGTACTGATTGGCATTGTGATTGGCGCGGATTACCCCATCGCTACCTCCATGATCACCGAGTTTTCCAACACCCGTCAGCGTGCGTTCTCCATCGGTTTTATCGCCGCGATGTGGTATGTCGGCGCGACCTGCGCCAACCTGGTGGGATACTGTTTGTATGAGGTCGAAGGCGGCTGGCGCTGGATGCTTGGCAGCGCGTTTATCCCTTGCCTGATCATTCTGATTGGCCGTTTTGACCTGCCGGAATCGCCGCGTTGGCTGCTGCGCAAGGGAAGGGTGGAAGAGTGCCAGCAGATGATGATCAAACTGTTTGGCGAACCCGTGACATTCGATGATGAACCGCCGAAAGAGACGCGCTTCCTGCAACTCTTCAATCGCCGTCACTTCCCGTTTGTACTGTTTGTCGCCGCCATCTGGACGTGCCAGGTGATCCCCATGTTCGCTATCTACACCTTCGGGCCGCAAATCGTTGGCCTGTTAGGCTGGGAGCAGGGCAGAAGTGCCGCACTCGGCAACGTGGTAATTAGTCTCTTCTTTATGCTGGGCTGCGTGCCGGCGATGTTCTGGCTTAACAGCGTCGGGCGGCGAATGCTGCTTATCGGCAGTTTTTTAATGATGACGCTGGCGCTGGCCTTACTCGGCGTGGTGTCTAATCTGGGGATTGGGCTGGTGGTGTTCGCGTTTGCGGTGTACGCGTTTTTCTCCGGCGGGCCGGGTATTTTGCAATGGCTCTATCCTAATGAGCTTTTCCCAACGGACATTCGCGCGTCTGCCGTGGGGGTGATTATGTCGCTGAGTCGCGTGGGGACGATTATCTCGACCTGGGCGCTGCCGGTATTTATTGCCCGCTACGGGATTAATAATGTGATGCTGATTGGCGCGGGAATTTCCTTCGTTGGGCTGACCATTTCCGTGATGTTCGCACCTGAAACGCGGGGAATGTCGCTGACGCAGACGGCGAACATGACGATTCGCGGGAAGTCTGTTTCCTGAAAGAGACCTTAGGAGTGTTCTGGTTCTGTTATGTACTTCAGCACGTTAGTCTATAGTTAACAATTAATTGACATAAGACGTCTGAGAACAGGGAGAACATCATGCAAAAACGTATCGTAATCACCTCTATTTTAACTGCCGCAGCACTGTTCACCGTCGCGGGCTGTTCATCGAATCAGTCTGTGAAAACTACCGATGGCCGCACGATCGTAACTGACGGCAAGCCGCAGGTGGATGATGACACCGGACTGGTCTCCTATGAAAATGCTGAAACCGGCAAAACTGAGCAGATTAACCGTGACCAGGTTAAATCCATGAACGAGCTCAACAACTGATTTTGATTTGACGATGGGTGGCTGCGGCCACCCACGTGCCCACCGCACAACTCCCCCCTAATTGTTCTGTTAGCCAGGCTCCTGGCGGTCTACACTGTTGCTGTTACATAACAATAATGCAGTGATAACAGGCTAAACATGATTCTCATTATTTATGCGCATCCTTATCCGCAGCACTCGCATGCGAATAAGCGGATGCTTGATCAGGTAAGGACGCTGGACGACGTAGAGATTCGCTCGCTCTACAGCCTCTATCCAGATTTCAATATCGATATCGCCGCGGAGCAGGATGCACTGAGTCGCGCCGACCTCATCATCCTTCAACACCCCATGCAGTGGTACAGCATGCCGCCACTCCTTAAGCTGTGGATGGACAAAGTGCTGTCGCACGGCTGGGCATATGGTCATGGCGGAACCGCGCTGCACGGCAAAAGTATGCTCTGGGCGGTCACCACGGGTGGGGCGGAAAGCCATTTTGAGATTGGCTCCCACCCTGGGTTCGATGTGCTGGCGCAGCCGCTGGAAGCGACGGCGATTTACTGTGGCCTGAAATGGTTGCCGCCGTTTACGCTTCATAGCACCTTTATCTGTGACGAAGAAACGCTGCAGGCGAAGGCGCGTCACTACAAACAGCGTTTGCTGGCCTGGCAGGAGGATAATCGTGGATAACCATACTCTGATTCAGGCGCTGATTTATCTGGGCTCCGCGGCGCTGATTGTGCCGATTGCGGTTCGTCTCGGCCTGGGCTCGGTGCTGGGCTACCTGATTGCCGGTTGTATTATCGGCCCATGGGGATTCCGCCTGGTGACGGATGCCGAATCTATTCTGCACTTTGCGGAAATCGGCGTGGTGCTGATGCTGTTTGTCATCGGCCTTGAACTCGACCCGAAACGGTTGTGGAAACTTCGCGCCTCGGTCTTCGGCGGCGGCCTGCTGCAAATGGTGGTGTGCGGCGCGTTGATTGGCCTGTTCTGTATGTTCCTTGGCCTGCGCTGGCAGGTGGCGGAACTGATCGGCATGACGCTGGCGCTCTCATCAACGGCGATTGCCATGCAGGCGATGAACGAGCGTAACCTGACCGTCTCCCAGGTCGGGCGTAGCGCGTTTGCGGTGCTGCTGTTCCAGGATATCGCGGCTATCCCGCTGGTGGCGATGATCCCGCTGCTGGCAACCAGCGGCGCATCCACCACGTTGGGCGCATTTGCGTTTTCTGCGCTTAAGGTTGCAGGGGCACTGGTTCTGGTTGTCCTGCTGGGACGCTACGTCACGCGGCCCGTACTGCGTTTTGTGGCGCGTTCCGGCCTGCGGGAAGTGTTCAGCGCCGTGGCGCTGTTCCTGGTCTTCGGCTTCGGTTTACTGCTGGAAGAAGTCGGTTTGTCGATGGCGATGGGCGCGTTTCTGGCGGGTGTACTGCTGGCGAGTTCCGAGTATCGACACGCGCTGGAAAGCGATATTGAACCGTTCAAAGGCTTGCTGCTGGGGCTGTTCTTCATTGGCGTCGGCATGTCTATCGACTTTGGTACGCTTATCGATCATCCGCTGCGCATCATTACGCTGTTGTTTGGCTTCCTGATTATCAAATCGGTAATGTTGTGGCTTATCGCTAAACCCTTGCAGGTGCCGCGCTCGCAGCGTGCCTGGTTTGCGGTGCTGCTGGGGCAGGGGAGTGAATTCGCGTTCGTGGTCTTTGGTGCGGCGCAGATGGCGAACGTGCTGGATGCTGACTGGGCGAAAGCTCTGACGCTGGCGGTTGCCTTGTCGATGGCGGCGACGCCGATTCTGCTGGTACTGCTGACCCGTATGGAAGCACGTAAAAGCGGCGGTGAGCAGCGTGAAGCGGATCAGATTGATGAAGAGCAGCCGCGCGTGATTATTGCGGGCTTTGGTCGTTATGGTCAGATTACCGGTCGTCTGCTGCTCTCCAGCGGCGTGAAAATGGTGATCCTCGATCACGACCCTGATCACGTTGATACCCTGCGTAAATTCGACATGAAGGTCTTTTACGGCGATGCGACGCGCGTCGATATGCTGGAATCCGCCGGGGCCGCGAAAGCGGAAGTCCTGATTAACGCTATCGACGATCCGCAAACCAGCTTACAGCTGACTGAACTGGTGAAAGAGCACTTCCCGAACCTGACGATTATCGCCCGCGCACGCGACGTCGAGCATTACATTCAACTGCGTCAGTCCGGGGTGGAATCGCCGGAACGTGAAACCTTCGAAGGCGCGTTGAAATCGGGCCGCATGGCGCTGGAGTCGCTGGGGTTGGGCGCTTATGAGGCGCGTGAACGCGCTGATCTGTTCCGCCGCTTTAACACGCGTATGGTGGAAGAGATGGTGGAAATGGCTGAGAGCGATGCGTCGACGCGTGCGGCGGTGTTCAAACGCACCAGCGCGATGCTGACGGAAATCATCAATGAAGATCGCAATCATCTGTCGGTTATTCAGCGTCACGGCTGGCAGGGAACGGAAGAGGGCAAACACAGCGGCAACCCCGCGGATGAGCCTGAAGTGAAGCCGTCCGCCTGATAGTCCAAAATGTGATGTTACGCAGGGTTTACGGCTAACTCGCTGTTTCTACTTACCTGTAATGCTGGCGGTCCACTTCACTCCCGTGGGCTCGCCAGCAATTCTGAAAATTTTCGTATTCTTTACTCTGCGCCCAGTCGACGAAAGATTATGCTTTCCGTATAGTGGCGACAATTTTTTTGTATCCGGGAAACACTCAATGATCAGTCTGATTGCTGCGCTAGCGGTAGATCGCGTCATCGGCATGGAAAACGCCATGCCCTGGAATCTCCCCGCCGATCTGGCGTGGTTTAAACGCAACACGCTTAACAAACCTGTCGTGATGGGTCGCCTGACCTGGGAATCGATCGGTCGCCCGCTGCCGGGCCGTAAAAACATCGTTATCAGCAGCCAGCCGGGCACTGACGATCGCGTCCAGTGGGTGAAATCGGTGGATGAAGCCATTGCCGCCTGCGGCGATGTCGAAGAAATTATGGTGATTGGCGGCGGTCGTATTTACGAGCAGTTCCTGCCGAAAGCGCACAAGCTGTATCTGACGCATATTGATGCGGAAGTGGAAGGCGATACGCACTTCCCGGATTACGATCCGGACCAGTGGGAATCTGTGTTCAGCGAATTCCACGACGCGGACGAGCAGAATTCGCATAGTTACTGCTTTGAGATTTTAGAGCGTCGATAGGGGCCCTCACCCCGGCCCTCTCCCACAGGGAGAGGGAGAAAATCGGTGCCGGGTTCAATATTGAGCAGAGACGTTTCCCTCTCCTTGTGGGAGAGGGTCAGGACGCCACTGCCTCGCCCATTCCGGGATCGATATGTCGATTCGACGCCTGAGTAAAGTACTGCTTATCTTCCCAGCGCAGGCAGGTTAAATCGCCACCCCAGCAGCAGCCCGTATCCAGCGCGTACACCCCTTCCGGCGTACCGCGACCTTCCAGAGACGCCCAGTGGCCAAACACCACACTGTACTCATCCGTTACCGGGCCCGGAATCGCAAACCACGGTTTCAGGGGGGCAGGGGCGTTTTCCGGCGCTTCTTTGGTATACATATCGAGTTGCCCGTTCGGGAAACAGTAACGCATCCGGGTGAAGGCATTGGTGATAAAACGCAGACGCGCCAGGCCGGTTAACTGCGGCGACCAGTTATTCGGCATATCGCCATACATCGCATCGAGGAAGAAGGGATAGGAGTCGCTCGACAGCACCGCTTCAACGTCGCGAGCGCACTGTTTTGCAGTTTCCATGTCCCATTGCGGCGTGATCCCGGCGTGGGCCATCACCAGTTTTTTCTCTTCATCCACCTGCATCAATGGCTGACGACGTAGCCAGTTGAGCAGGTCGTCAGCGTCCGGCGCTTCCAGCAGCGCGTTAAGACGGTCTTTGGGCTTATTGCGGCTGATCCCCGCAAACACCGCCAGCAGATGCAGGTCATGGTTGCCGAGAACAATACGTACGTTATCGCCCATCGATTTGACATAGCGCAGCACGTCCAGAGAGCCGGGGCCGCGCGCGACCAGATCGCCGGTCAGCCACAGCGTGTCTGTCCCTGGAGTAAACTCCACCTGATCGAGCAATGCGATCAACTCATCAAAGCAACCATGAATGTCGCCAATAATGTATGTAGCCATGTGTTTTTAATGGATTAGTGTCGGGACAAAGAGACGGAATACGGGAATGTCGATAGAGAACGGATTACCGTCGATATCGACCATTTCATAGTGGCCCTGCATGGTGCCAAGCGGGGTTTCCAGTACCGCGCCGCTGGTGTACTGATATTCGTCACCGGGGGCGATATGCGGCTGGACGCCAACGACGCCCTCGCCTTGTACTTCGGTTTCACGGCCATGACCGTTGGTAATAAGCCAGTAACGACTCAGTAGCTGAACCTGAGTTCGCCCGAGGTTGCGGATGGTTACCGTGTAAGCGAAGACATAACGCTCTTCTTCCGGTCGAGACTGCGATTCAATGTAAACACTTTGAACCTGGACGCAAACTCGAGGCGAATCAATCATGGTCTAGCTCTCCTTCGGCGGCGCGTTCTCTGCCAGATAGTTGGCCATCTTGCAGTACTGCGCAACAGAGATATTTTCTGCCCGCATGGTCGGATCGACGCCCAGTTCTGTCAGAACTTCAACGCTGAACAGGTTGCCGAGACTGTTGCGGATCGTTTTACGACGCTGGTTAAACGCCTCTGTGGTGATGCGGCTCAGCACGCGAACGTCTTTCACCGGATACGGCATGGTGCTGTGCGGCACCAGACGCACGACGGCGGAATCGACTTTAGGCGGTGGCGTAAAGGCGCTCGGCGGCACTTCGAGTACCGGGATAACCTGGCAGTAATACTGCGCCATCACCGTTAAACGACCATACGCCTTGCTGTTCGGGCCTGCAACCAGACGGTTAACCACCTCTTTTTGCAACATGAAGTGCATGTCGGCGATCGCATTAGTATAGCTAAACAGATGGAACATCAGCGGCGTCGAGATGTTATACGGCAGGTTGCCGAAGACGCGCAGTGGCTGACCCAGTGTTTGTGAAAGCTCACCGAAATTCATGGTCATGGCATCCTGCTGATAAATGGTCAGCTTTGGCCCCAGGAACGGGTGGGTTTTCAGACGTGCGGCAAGGTCACGGTCAAGTTCGATGACGGTCAGTTCGTCAAGGCGTTCGCCAACCGGCTCAGTCAATGCGGCAAGACCCGGGCCGATTTCAACCATCGCCTGGCCTTTTTGCGGATTGATCGCCGAAACGATGCTGTCGATAACGAACTGATCGTTAAGGAAGTTTTGCCCGAAGCGTTTACGGGCTAAGTGGCCCTGGTGGACTCGATTATTCATTTAGAGTTAACAATCATTTTGATGGCGAGATTAAGCGCCGTAATAAAACTGCCGACCTCTGCTTTTCCGTGGCCTGCCAGTTCAAGGGCTGTGCCGTGGTCAACAGAGGTTCGAATAAAGGGTAAACCGAGGGTGATATTCACGCCACGGCCAAAGCCCTGGTATTTTAGCACGGGTAGGCCCTGATCGTGGTACATTGCGAGCACCGCGTCGGCATTATCAAGATACTTGGGCTGGAAAAGGGTATCGGCAGGCAGCGGCCCGCTCAGATTCATGCCTTTCGCGCGCAGCGTATTCAGCACCGGGATAATGGTGTCTATCTCTTCCGTCCCCATATGACCGCCTTCTCCCGCATGCGGGTTGAGGCCGCACACCAGAATATGCGGATGGGCGATGCCAAATTTGGTTTGCAGGTCGTGATGCAAAATGGTGATCACTTCGTCGAGCAAGTCGACCGTGATTGCATCGCTCACGTCCTTTAATGGCAGGTGTGTTGTCGCCAGCGCCACACGCAGTTCTTCCGTCGCCAGCATCATCACCACTTTCGCCGCGTGCGAGCGCTCTTCAAAGAACTCCGTATGCCCGGTAAAAGGCACGCCCGCGTCGTTAATGATGCCCTTATGTACCGGCCCGGTAATCAAAGCGGCAAATTCACCACTCAGGCAGCCGTCACAGGCGCGTGCCAGCGTATCCACCACATAGTGACCATTCTGCACGTTAAGCTCGCCAGGCGTCACTGGCGCGCGTAGCGGCACAGAGAACAGGGTGAGCGTACCGGCGCGTTGCGGTTGGGCGGATTCGTTAGGGGAGTAAGGCAGAAGAGAAAGCGGAAGGCCGAGAAGCGTGGCTCGCTCACTGAGGAGTGCGCCATCGGCGCACACCACCAGTTCAACGGGCCAATCGCGCTGGGCGAGCTGGATAACCAGATCCGGACCAATCCCGGCGGGTTCGCCGGGCGTGATCACCACACGATGGGTTGTCGTCATTAGTTGCTCAGAATTTTGACATAGGCGCTGGCGCGCTGTTCCTGCATCCAGGTTGCCGCTTCTTCAGAGAACTTACGGTTCATCAGCATGCGGTAGGCTTTGTCTTTCTGCGCGGCATCGGTGCGGTCAACCTTACGGGTGTCCAGCAATTCGATTAAGTGCCAGCCGAAAGAGGAGTGAACCGGAGCGCTCATCTGGCCTTTATTCAGTTTCATCAGCGCATCGCGGAATGCAGGATCGTACATATCCGGCGTTGCCCAACCTAAATCGCCGCCCTGGTTGGCAGAACCGGGATCCTGAGACAGCTCTTTTGCCGCTTTATCGAAGGTAGTTTTACCGCTACGAATATCGGCGGCAACCTGCTCAAGCTTCACGCGTGCCTGTTCGTCGGTCATGATGGGCGACGGTTTCAGCAGAATGTGGCGAGAGTGCACTTCGGTCACGGAGATGCTTTGAGAGCCGCCGCGCATATCGTTGATTTTCAGGATATGGAAGCCAACGCCGGAACGAATCGGGCCAACGATATCGCCTTTTTTGGCGGTAGTCAGCGCCTGAGCAAAGATGCCCGGCAGCTCCTGAATACGCCCCCAACCCATTTGGCCGCCTTTCAGCGCCTGCTGGTCAGCAGAGTAGGAGATAGCGAGTTTGCCAAAATCCGCACCGCCGCGCGCCTGCTCAACGATGGATTCCGCCTGGCTTTGTGCTTCGTTCACCTGGTCAGAAGAGGGGTTTTCCGGCAGCGGGATCAGGATGTGACTCAGATTCAGTTCAGTGCTGGCATCGTTCTGGTCGCCAATCTGGCTTGCCAGCGCGTCCACTTCCTGCGGCAGGACGGAAACGCGACGACGCACTTCGTTGTTACGCACTTCAGAGATGATCATCTCTTTGCGGATCTGATCACGATAGGTGCTGTAGTTCAGCCCATCGTAAGCCAGACGGCTGCGCATCTGATCCGTTGTCATGTTGTTCTGCTTTGCGATATTGGCGATAGCTTGATCCAACTGATCGTCAGAAATTTTGATGCCCATTTTCTGACCCATCTGCAACATGATCTGATCCATGATCAGACGTTCCAGAATCTGGTGGCGCAGAGTCGCGTCGTCCGGCAGTTGTTGTCCTGCCTGGCCGGCGTTGAGTTTGACGGATTGCATCAGACCGTTGACGTCGCTCTCAAGTACGACACCATTGTTTACGACGGCTGCTACTTTATCGACAACCTGCGGGGCGGCGAAACTGGTATTCGCGACTAACGCGATACCAAGAAGCAGCGTTTTCCAGTTCTTCATACTTTTTCCATTTCAATTAACAAACCGCTCGGCGGCTTAAGTTTCTGTCAGTGTCGTTACAGCGAGTTCTGGTACGGCAGAATATTCGAACGCAGCATTTGCTGGGTACCCAGACCATAGTTCGAACTCAATCCACGAAGCTCAATATTAAAGCCGATTACGTTATCGTATACGGCGTGATCTTTCGCCCCTTCGTTATCCCAGCCGTTCAGCTTACGTTCGTAGCCAACACGGATGGCATAGCAGCAGGAGTTATACTGCACACCCAGCATTTGATCGGCCGGTTTGTGGCTGTTGGTGTCGAAGTAGTACGCGCCAACAACAGACCAGCGATCGGCGATCGGCCAACTGGCTATACCGCCCACCTGAGAAATCCCGTTCTTAAACTGCTCTGACGTCGAGTAGTTAGGCGGTAATGTCGCCTGGATATATTCCGGGCTGGCATAACGGTAGCTCAGCTGGACTAAACGATCCTGGTCACGGCGATACTCAAGGGTAGTACTGCTGGTGGAGATGTTATCCAGACGTTTATCGTACTGGATGCCGCCACGCAGGCCCCAACGGTCGGTCAGACGTAAATAGGTGTCTCCCGCCCACACCAGTGAACCGGTGTTGTTATCATTTTGCCAGGTCGTTTCATCATCATCACCGGTACGAGACTCGGTGAAATAGTAGATTTGACCAATAGAAACGTTAAAACGTTCAACCGCAGACTCATCATAAACGCGAGATGTGAGACCGGTCGTCACCTGGTTGGCTGACGCAATGCGGTCAAGGCCGCCGTAGGTACGGTCACGGAACAGCCCGCTGTAGTCGGATTGCAGCAGCGATGAGTCGTAGTTGTAGATGTTGCTTTGATCGCGATATGGCACGTAGAGGTACTGTGCGCGCGGTTCCAGCGTCTGGGTATAACCCGCAGACCAGTCCATATCGCGCTCAAACACCATTTTGCCGTCGACTTTAAACTGCGGCATCACACGGTTAACCGAGTCATCGTACCGGGTGTTTTCAACATTCTTTTGTTGATAATGGGTAGCTAACAGCTTCGCTTCGGTATTCAGGCTACCCCAACCGTTAGACAGCGGCAGGTTTATCGTCGGCTCAAGGTGCAGACGCGTCGCTTCAGGATTGTTGCTATTGGTGTTTACAAAATTCACCGCCTGACCGTAGATATGCGTATCGAACGGCCCCACATCGTTTTGATAGAAGTTTACATCCAGCTGCGGCTCGGCAGAGTAAGAGTTACTGCTGTTTCGGTCGAAGACCTGGAACTGTTTCGTCGACACGGTGGCGTCGAAGTTCTGCACCGCATAGCCAACGCTGAATTTTTGCGTCGCGTAGCCGTCGGTACTGGAGCCGTACTTGGAATCAAAGTCGTTGAAATAGTTCGGGTCGCTGACTTTGGTGTAGTCGACGTTAAAGCGCCACACCTGATCCAGCACGCCGGCATGACGCCAGTAGAACATCCAGCGACGGCTGTTATCGTCATCCGGGTGCTCATCGCTGTAGACTTTATCCGACGGCAGATAGTCGAATTCCATCAAACCCGCGCCCGCCTTGGTCAGATAGCGGAACTCGTTTTCCCACATGATACCGCCACGTCGGTGCATATAGTGCGGCGTGATGGTCGCATCCATGTTCGGCGCGATGTTCCAGTAGTACGGCAAGTAGAACTCAAAGTAGTTCTTGGTGCTGTACCGTGCATTGGGGATCAGGAAGCCGGAACGACGCTTATCGCCGATCGGTAACTGTAAATAAGGGCTATAAAAAATCGGAACCGGGCCCACTTTAAAACGGGCGTTCCAGATTTCCGCAACTTCTTCTTCACGGTCCTGAATAACTTCAGAACCAACAACGCTCCAGGTATTAGAACCCGGCAGACATGACGTGAAGGTACCGTTTTCGAGAATGGTATAACGGTTTTCGCCGCGCTGTTTCATCAGATCCGCTGTTCCGCGGCCCTGGCGACCCACCATCTGGTAATCACCTTCCCAGACGTTGGTATCTTTGGTATTGAGATTCGACCAGGCTTTCGGACCTTTCAGGATCACCTGGTTATCGTCATAGTGTACATTACCGAGGGCATCAACCGTGCGCACGGGCGCAGTCTGGCCTTCAGGCTGTTTTTGATGAAGCTGAACTTCATCTGCCTGCAAGCGGCTATTTCCCTGGTTGATATCGACATTGCCCGTAAACACCGCGTTATCAGGGTAATTCCCTTTTGCGTGATCGGCGTTAATGGTGACAGGCAGATCGTTGGTCTCGCCTTTCACTAATGGACGGTCGTAGCTCGGCACGCCTAGCATACATTGCGAAGCGAGATCGGCAGCCATGCCCTGCTGGCTGTACAAGGCACTGGCAATCATCGTCGCCAGGAGGGTGGGAATACGTTTTTTCATACGTTGTATTTGTTGTTCCGTCATCTATAGCATTGCGGCTTGCAAACGGTCAGAGACTAACGTACTCAACGGCTTGACGCTAGTACTTATCCTGCCCGTCCCGGCCAGAGGTGTTAGGCACGGCATTGAATGACGGGTATGATAATGCATATTTTAGCCGCTGGCATGACGATTTGGGGAGTATATGCAGTATTGGGGTAAAGTGATTGGTGTGGCCATCGCCTTAATGATGGGTGGCGGGTTCTGGGGCGTCGTCCTCGGTTTACTCGTGGGACACATGTTTGATAAGGCGCGTAGCCGCCGGATGAACTGGTTTGCGAATCAACAGGAGCGTCAGTCCCTCTTCTTTTCCACCACCTTTGAAGTCATGGGCCACCTGACCAAATCGAAAGGGCGTGTTACGGAGGCGGATATTCATATCGCCAGCCTGTTGATGGACAGAATGAATCTGCACGGTGCATCGCGTACCGCAGCGCAGCAAGCGTTTCGTGTGGGCAAATCAGATAACTACCCGCTGCGCGAAAAAATGCGTCAGTTCCGTAGCGTCTGCTTTGGTCGTTTCGATCTGATTAGGATGTTTCTTGAAATTCAGATTCAGGCGGCATTTGCCGACGGTTCATTGCATCCGAATGAACGTGATGTGCTGTATGTGATTGCCGAAGAACTCGGGATTTCACGCGCGCAGTTCGATCAGTTCCTGCGCATGATGCAGGGCGGGGCGCAGTTTGGCGGCGGTTATCAGCAGCAATCTCAGGGCGCAGGCGGCTGGCAACAGGCGCAGCGCGGCCCGACGCTGGAAGATGCCTGCAATGTGCTCGGCGTGAAAAGCACTGACGATGCGACGACCATTAAACGTGCGTACCGCAAGCTGATGAGCGAACATCATCCGGATAAACTGGTGGCGAAAGGTTTACCGCCGGAAATGATGGAGATGGCGAAGCAAAAAGCGCAGGAAATTCAGAGTGCGTACGAGCTGATTAAGGAACAGAAAGGGTTTAAGTAAGATTGTGTGGTGGGAGCCCCTCACCCTAACCCTCTCCCACAGGGAGAGGGAACAGACGGTGCGGTTTTCTCCCTCTCCCTGTGGGAGAGGGCCTCAGCCCGCAGAGGCCTCAAAAATCCACCGGCGCTTTAAACGTCATACTGTTGCCAAACGCCGGATGCGTAATCGTCAGCGTCTGCGCATGTAGCAACAGACGCGGAGCCATCGCCAGTGCTTCGGGTGTTGCGTAAAAGCGGTCGCCCAGAATGGGATGCCCTAACGCCAGCATATGCACGCGCAACTGGTGCGAGCGCCCGGTAATCGGCTTTAGCAACACGCGAGCGGTATTGTCGTCCGCGTACTCCAGCACTTCATACTCGGTCTGCGCCGCTTTGCCGGTTTCATAACACACCTTCTGCTTAGGCCGATTCGGCCAGTCGCAAATCAGCGGTAAATCCACCAGACCCTCTTCCGGCTTCGGATGTCCCCAAACGCGCGCCACGTACTGCTTTTTCGGCTCGCGTTCGCGGAACTGACGTTTAAGCTCACGCTCAGCCGCTTTGGTCAGGGCCACCACAATGACGCCGCTGGTTGCCATATCCAGTCGATGGACGGATTCGGCCTGCGGATAGTCGCGCTGCACACGCAGCATCACGCTGTCTTTATGCTCTTCCTGACGACCCGGCACGGACAACAAGCCGCTCGGCTTGTTGACCACCATAATGTGCTCGTCCTGATAGAGAATAACCAGCCACGGATCCTGCGGCGGATTGTAGTTTTCCATTCCCATAGCGGGCTCCTGTTACTGGTGCGTCACGACGATCAGGCGCAGCGCATCCAGACGCCAGGCAGCCTGTGACAGGCTTTCCATCACCTGCTGGCGGTTGCTTTCGATAGCGGAAAGCTCGTCATCACGAATGTTCGGGTTGACCGCTTTCAGGGCTTCAAGACGCGATAGTTCGGCACTCAGTTTTTCATCTGCTTCACTGCGCGCCGAATCAATCAGCGCCTGCGCGGCTTTGGCAATCTGGCCTTCGCCCAGTTGCAGAATCGCGTGAACGTCCTGCTGTACGGCATTGACCAGCTTGCTGCCCGTGTGGCGGTTTACCGCGCTAAGCTGACGGTTAAAGGTTTCAAACTCGACCTGAGCCGCCAGATTGTTGCCGTTTTTATCCAGCAGCATGCGCACCGGCGTTGGCGGCAGGAAGCGATTGAGCTGCAGTTCTTTCGGCGCATTGGCTTCCACGACGTAAATCAGTTCAACCAGCAGCGTTCCAACCGGCAACGCTTTGTTTTTCAGCAGGGAAATGGTGCTGCTGCCCGTATCGCCGGAGAGGATCAGATCCAGGCCGTTGTGGATAATCGGGTGCTCCCAGGTGAGGAACTGCGCGTCTTCACGAGAAAGTGCAATGTCACGCTCGAAGGTGACGGTGCAGCCATCTTCCGGCAGGCCCGGGAAATCCGGTACCAGCATGTGGTCGGATGGGGTCAGGACAATCAGGTTTTCCCCGCGATCGTCCTGGTTGATGCCCACGATATCAAACAGGTTCATGGCAAAGGCGATCAGATTGGTATCGTCATCCTGCTCTTCAATGCTCTCGGCCAGCGCCTGCGCTTTCTCGCCGCCGTTAGAATGGATTTCCAGCAGACGGTCGCGGCCCTGTTCCAGCTGCGCTTTCAGCGCGTCATGCTGTTCGCGACAGGTTTTAATCAGCTCGTCAAAGCCGTCAGTGTTTTCCGGCGCGGCTAAGTAGTTGATCAACTGATCGTGCACGCTGTCATAGATGGTGCGGCCCGTCGGGCAGGTATGCTCGAACGCGTCCAGACCTTCATGGAACCAGCGCACCAGCACGGACTGCGCGGTGCGTTCCAGATATGGCACGTGGATCTGAATATCGTGCGCCTGACCAATACGGTCCAGACGACCAATACGCTGCTCCAGCAGATCCGGGTTGAACGGCAGGTCGAACATCACCAGATTGCTGGCAAACTGAAAGTTACGGCCTTCTGAACCGATTTCAGAGCACAGCAGCACCTGCGCGCCGCTGTCTTCTTCAGCAAACCAGGCCGCTGCGCGATCGCGTTCGATAATCGACATCCCTTCGTGGAACACGGCGGCGCGAATGCCTTCGCGCTCGCGCAGAACCTGTTCCAGTTGCAGCGCGGTGGCGGCTTTGGCGCAAATTACCAGCACCTTCTGTGAGCGGTGGCTGGTCAGGTAACCCATCAGCCATTCCACACGCGGATCGAAGTTCCACCAGGTGCCAGTATCCCCTTCAAATTCCTGATAAATCTGCTCCGGATAAAGCATATCGCGAGCGCGTTCTTCCGCACTTTTGCGCGCGCCCATAATGCCGGAGACTTTAATCGCGGTTTGATACTGTGTCGGCAACGGCAGTTTAATGGTGTGCAGCTCGCGTTTTGGGAAGCCCTTCACGCCGTTACGGGTGTTACGGAACAGCACGCGGCTGGTGCCGTGGCGATCCATCAGCATGCTGATCAGTTCCTGGCGCGCGGCTTCTGCACCGTCGCGGTCGCTGTTCGCCGTTTGCAGCAGGGCTTCGATATCCTGCTCGCCAATCAGTTCGCCCAGCGTGTTCAACTCGTCGTTGCTGAGTTTGTTGCCCGCCAGCAGTAGCGCGACCGCGTCGGCCACCGGGCGATAGTTTTTCTGTTCTTCGACAAACTGCTCAAAATCGTGGAAGCGGTTCGGGTCGAGCAGGCGCAGTCGGGCAAAGTGGCTCTCCATCCCCAGCTGTTCCGGCGTTGCGGTCAGCAGCAGAACGCCCGGCACGCGTTCCGCCAGTTGTTCAATGCACTGATATTCACGGCTTGGCGCGTCTTCGCTCCACACCAGGTGATGCGCTTCATCGACCACCATGATGTCCCACTCGGCGTCGCACAGGTGCTCCAGGCGTTGCTTGTTGCGGCGCACGAAGTCCAGCGAGCAAATGACCAGTTGTTCGGTTTCAAACGGGTTATAGGCGTCGTGCTGCGCTTCGGCATAGCGCTCATCGTCAAACAGCGCAAAGCGCAGGTTGAAGCGGCGCAGCATCTCAACCAGCCACTGGTGCTGGAGGGTTTCCGGCACGATGATCAGCACGCGCTGAGCGGCGCCTGAAAGCAACTGTTGATGCAGGATCATCCCGGCTTCGATGGTTTTCCCCAAACCCACTTCATCGGCCAACAGCACGCGCGGTGCGTGGCGACGGCCCACATCGTGGGCGATGTTGAGCTGGTGAGGGATCAGGCTGGTACGCTGCCCACGCAGGCCGCTGTAAGGCATGCGGTACTGCTCGCTCTGATATTTACGCGCACGGTAGCGCAGGGCAAAGCGATCCATACGGTCGATTTGCCCGGCAAACAGGCGGTCTTGTGGTTTACTGAAAACCAGTTTGCTGTCGAGCAGTACTTCACGCAGCACCACATTGGCTTCTTCGGTATCCAGACGGGTGCCGACGTAGGCCAGCAGGCCTTTTTCTTCAATAACTTCATCAACGTGCAACTGCCAGCCATCATGGCTTGTGATCGTGTCGCCAGGATTGAACATCACGCGGGTCACGGGGGAGTCGCTACGAGCATACAGACGGTTCTCTCCGGTCGCCGGAAAGAGCAGGGTGACGGTGCGTGCATCCATTGCAACTACAGTACCAAGTCCCAGTTCGCTTTCTGTATCGCTGATCCAGCGTTGACCAAGTGTAAAAGGCATAAGTGTTCGGCTCTATCTCTTTGTAAATTGCAGGCAATACCCATCCACCGCCTGAAGGAGAGGCGGCGAATGAATGAGGTCCAGGAATGGAAAGGGCGCTATGGTACTGGATGGCGCGGCGTTAGTCACCTGTCAAAATAGCCCCAGTTGCCCCGTCACTATTGTAGCAAAATCGTCGTCGACAAAGGGGAGAATTCCTTCGGCGACAGGCGCTAATTGTTTCGTCAGATAGTGCTCGTAATCGAGCGGCGACTGTTGATAATCCAGCGGTTCCGGGCCGCTGGTGGTCCAGACATATTTGATGCTGCCGCGCTGCTGATACTGCAGCGGGCGGCCCAAACGCGCGTTGTGTTCGTCCGCCAGACGCGCGGCGCGCACATGCGGCGGCACGTTGCGCTGATAGTCAGCCAGCGGACGGCGCAGGCGCTTGCGATAGACCAGTTTACTGTCGAGTTTGCCCGACATCAGGTTATCGATGGTTTCAAGAATGTAGTCGCGGTAAGGCTCGTTGCGGAAGATACGCAGATAGAGCTCCTGCTGGAACTGTTGTGCCAGCGGCGTCCAGTCGGTGCGCACTGTTTCAAGGCCCTTATAAAGCATTCTTTGTTCATTGCCTGCCTGAATCATACCTGCGTAGCGTTTTTTACTGCCCGTGTCGGCGCCGCGAATGGTTGGCATCAGGAAGCGACAAAAGTGAGTTTCAAACTCCAGCTCCAGCGCGCTGGTTAAGCCCGATTTTTGGAGCTCATCGGCCCACCACTGGTTTACAAACTCAACGAGATCGCGGCCAATTTTCGCCGCGGCGTTTTCATCATGTGCTTTTTTAAGCCACACAAAGGTCGAGTCCGTATCGCCGTAGATCACGTCGTAACCTTTGGATTCAATTAGCGCTTTGGTCTGGCGCATGATCGCGTGCCCGCGCATGGTGATCGACGACGCCAGGCGCGGATCGAAAAAGCGACAGGCGCTGGTGCCGAGCACGCCGTAAAACGCGTTCATGATGATCTTCAGCGCCTGCGAGAGCGGTTTGTTTTTATGCTGTTTGGCGTCATCGCGAGCGTGCCAGATTTGGCCGACGATCCCCGGCAAGCAGTGTTTTTCACGCGAGAACCAGGCACCGAGAAAACCTTCGGTGCTGTGTTTTGTATCCGGCTGATTCATACCTTCAACCAGCCCAACCGGGTCAATCAAAAATGAACGGATAATCGACGGATACAGGCTTTTATAATCGAGCACCAGCACCGAATCGTACAAACCGGGGCGCGAGTCCATCACGTAGCCGCCGGGGCTCGCCTGTGGCGGTACTTCGCCTAAATTGGGCGCGACGTATCCCAGACGATGCATACGCGGAAAATAGAGGTGGCAGAAGGCGGCGACAGAACCACCGTGGCGGTCGACCGCCAGACCGTTGACGGTAGCGCGTTCCAGCAGGAACGGCATGATCTCCGTTTTGTGGAAGATTTGTGTCACCAGTTCGCAGTCTTTGAGGTTATATTTTGCCAGTGCGGGCTTATCTTCGGCGAAACGGCGGTCAATTTCGTCCATACGATCCCACGGATTATCAATCGCCTTACCTTCACCTAACAGCTCCTGCGCTACCGCTTCCAGTGAAAATGAAGAAAAGTTCCAGAACGCAGACTTCAGTGCTTCAATGCCATCGAGAATCAATCGCCCGTTGGCTTGAGCGAAGAATATGCCATTCTTAAACCCGTGTTCGCGCCACTCCAGCTCGCTATTGCCACGGCCCAGCATCAGCGGAATACGGTAGCGCTCGGCGTGTTTTTGCAGCACGCGTAAATCGAACTGCACCACGTTCCAGCCGATGATCACATCCGGGTCGTGCTGAGCGAACCAGGCATTGAGTTTTTCTAAAAGTTGCGGGCGGCTGGCGACATACTCCAGTTCAAAATCTATTTCCGAGGCTTCACCGTTGGCCGGGCCGAGCATGTAGACCACGCGCTGACCGCAACCTTCAATGCCGATGCAATACAGCTCGCCGTGGCGGGTCGTTTCGATATCGATAGAGGCCCACTTCAGCGTCGGGCGATAGGTGTCATGAGGTTTTAGCCGTGCATTCACCAGACCATGACCGCGCGCGTCGCCATCGAACCACACCGGTGCGGTGATAAAGCGTTCCATGAGATAGCGTTCCGGCGGGCGAATGTCGGCTTCATAAACGGTGATGCCGTTTTCGCGCAGCAGTTTATCGAGGCGCATCAACTGGCGATGAGAGCGGCAGTAGAGGCCGAATACCGGCTGGCGGTGAAAATCTTTTAAGGTCAGAGGAGCAAGGCGGGCATCGCGCTCACCCTGTAACAGGCGCTCCGCCTGCGCGCGTTGCGCTTCCGGAATAAAGGCGACCGACTCCTGCGGTGGCAGCGTCACGGCGAGCGGGCCGGCATCCGTCGCCAGCCAGAAGGTGACTTCTGTCCCCTGGGGAGTGTCCCGCCAGTGGCGGGTTAAGATAAAGCCAGCTTGCGCCTGCGCCACACGTGTTTCTCACCTGATGAATAAGCGCTGATTATAACCTGGTTTTATTGCTTTTAACTGGTTTTTTGTACAGGTGCGTTTTCAATAGGACTGAAATTTGCCCGGCTCGCTTTCGCAGAAAAACGCCACCTGCTCACACAGCGACTGGTATTCGGAAAAAATCACCCACTTTGTACCGTGCCCATATCCCAGAAACCAGGTGGTTTTCTTCCCTGCGTGGTCCGTGATCGCCAGATGGTATTTTTTATTCATCGGGTAAATATTAGGTGTGAGTTTTATGCTTTCAATGCTTGCCCACTGCCAGGTTTTATTATCAAGGGTGATGGCATCTGCATTGAGCACAATCTGTGACGGCGTTCTTGATTTTATCCAGTGAGAATAAAGAAATATTGCCAGGGCTAACAGCAACTCTGCCACCAACGTCACGCCAAGCGCGCCTAAGGCCATGGAGAGAAACGGTACGCCGATAAACATTGAAAAAATCAGTAGAATCAGCAGGCTGACAGGGATGGTTGCCACAATAAAAAAGTTGTCTTCTAGCACAATACGAAAGATTAATTTTTTATTCAGAGAATATTTAATTTCAGGGGGCACGTTATTTATCCTGATTCATTCTTAATATGAATGAATGCTTATTTTTAAGGATGGATAAAATAGCGTGCCTTTAAATAAAGTTAAAGAGCGGTTTTAAGCAGAGTAAAAATAAAAGAAGGTCTGTTTCCAGACCCTCTTCTTGTTATTGCCCGTAATACGCCTTCGCGCCATGCTTACGCAGATAGTGCTTATCCAGCAGCGTTTGCTGCATGTCCGGCAATTGCGGGGCAAGCTGGCGGCAGAAGATCCCCATATAGGCCACTTCTTCCAGCACGATGGCGTTATGTACTGCGTCTTCCGCGTTTTTCCCCCACGCGAACGGGCCGTGGGAATGTACCAGCACGCCCGGCATTTGCGCGGCGTCGATGCCCTGTTTTTCAAAGGTTTCGACAATCACGTTACCGGTTTCCCATTCGTACTCGCCATTGATTTCCGCATCGGTCATTTTGCGTGTGCAGGGAATGGTGCCATAGAAATAGTCTGCGTGAGTGGTGCCGGTCGCAGGTATGGCTTGCCCCGCCTGCGCCCAGATGGTGGCGTGACGGGAGTGGGTGTGCACAATGCCGCCGATGGTGGGAAATGCCTGGTAGAGCAGGCGATGCGTTGGGGTGTCGGAAGACGGTTTTTTGTTGCCTTCCACCACCTCGCCGGTGGCGATGCTGACCACCACCATATCGTCGGCGGTCATTACGCTGTAATCGACGCCGGAAGGTTTAATCACAAAAACACCTTTCTCCCGATCGACGGCGCTGACGTTGCCCCAGGTGAGGGTGACCAGGTTATGTTTTGGCAGCGCCAGGTTAGCGTCGAGCACCTGGCGTTTGAGATCTTCTAACATGTTGGCTCCTGATAGTGCCTTTTACCCTCACCCTAACCCTCTCCTTGAGGGAGAGGGGACAGACTGTGCGGGTGTGGGGAGAGGGCCGGGGTGAGAGTGTTAACGACGTAATCCGTAATAAACCTCGTTCCAGCGCAGCGCGTCTTTAAACGCGGGCAGGCGGGTGTCGTTGTCGATAACCGTAATCTCGATACCGTGCAGCTCAGCGAACTGGCGCATATCGTCCAGCGTCAGGGCGTGGCTGAACACGGTATGGTGCGCGCCGCCGCCGATGATCCACGCTTCGGAAGCAGTTTGCAGATCCGGCTGCGCTTTCCACAGGGCGTTAGCGACCGGCAATTTCGGCAGATCGTGCGGGGTTGCTACCGTTTCGATGGTGTTGACCAGCAGACGGAAACGATCGCCCAGATCCACCAGGCTTGCGACAATCGCCGGGCCGGTTTGGGTGTTGAAGATCAAACGAGCCGGATCGGCTTTGCCACCGATACCCAGCGGCTGCACATCGAGGATCGGTTTCTCTTCCACGGCGATCGACGGGCACACTTCCAGCATGTGCGAGCCGAGCACCAGGTCGTTGCCGTTGTCGAAGTGGTAGGTGTAATCCTCCATAAAGGAGGTGCCGCCCTGCAGACCGGTTGACATCACCTTCATGATGCGAAGCAGAGCGGCGGTTTTCCAGTCGCCTTCGCCCGCAAAGCCATAGCCCTGCTGCATCAGACGTTGTACCGCCAGGCCCGGAAGCTGTTTCAGGCCGTGGAGATCTTCAAATGTGGTTGTGAAAGCATGGAACCCTCCCTCTTCGAGGAAGCGCTTCATCCCAAGCTCAATACGCGCGGCGTCCAGCACATTCTGGCGTTTGTCGCCGTTGATTTGCGCGGCAGGTGTCAGGCGGTAGCTGCTTTCGTATTCGTCGACCAGTGCGTTGATATCGCCATCGCTCACCGCGTTGACCACCTGCACCAGGTCGCCCACCGCCCAGGTATTGACGGAGAAACCAAACTTAATTTGTGCCGCTACTTTATCGCCGTCGGTGACGGCCACTTCACGCATGTTGTCGCCAAAGCGGCACACTTTCAGGTGACGGGTATCTTGCTTAGAAACCGCCTGACGCATCCACGAACCGATACGTTCGTGCGCGTTTTTATCCTGCCAGTGACCGGTTACCACGCTGTGCTGCTGACGCATACGCGCGCCGATAAAGCCGAATTCGCGGCCGCCGTGCGCGGTCTGGTTCAGGTTCATAAAGTCCATATCGATGCTGTCCCACGGCAGGGAGGCATTGAACTGGGTATGAAATTGCAGCAGCGGTTTATTGAGGATAGTCAGGCCGTTGATCCACATTTTCGCCGGCGAGAAGGTGTGCAGCCACACCACCATGCCCGCACATTTGTCGTCGTAGTTGGCATCACGGCAAATCGCGGTGATCTCATCTGGGCGCGTACCCAGCGGTTTCAGCACCAGTTTGCACAGCAGTTTCGCTTCCGCATTCAGGGCATTAACCACCTGTTCCGCGTGCTGTGTTACCTGGCGCAGTGCTTCCGGCCCGTAAAGGTGCTGGCTGCCAATCACAAACCAGACTTCATAATTATTAAAAATGGTCATCGTCGTATCCTTAATGAGTCAGCGCTGCTGTGGCGGACGGCGCGGTAGCCGATGGCGCAGCGACAGGGAGATAGTGTTGTTCGGCGCTCAGCGCCCATTGCTGGTAGCGCTGATAAAGCTCTTCAAAGCGCTGCGCCTGCTGTGGGCGTGGCTGGAGGGTGCTTTCGACACGGCTGGCCATCAACGCCTGAGCGGCAGGGATATCGCGGTAAACACCTGCGGCGACGGCGGCGAAGATGGCGGCGCCCAGCGCGCAGCACTGGTCAGAAGCGACAATCTGCAACGGACGGTTGAGGACGTCGCAGCAGGCCTGCATGATGACGCGGTTTTTACGCGCGATGCCGCCCAGCGCCATCACGTTATTTACCGGGATACCCTGGCGGGTGAAGCACTCCATAATGGCGCGCGCGCCAAAGGCGGTGGCGGCAATTAGCCCGCCAAACAGCGCCGGTGCGTCGGTGGCCAGGTTCAGGTCGGTGATCACCCCCTTCAGACGCTGGTTAGCGTTTGGCGTACGGCGACCGTTAAACCAGTCCAGCACGACGGGTAAATGATCGAGAGACGGATTGTTGGCCCAGGCTTCGGTCAGCGCAGGCAGCAACTGTTTCTGGCTCTCTTTAATCTGGGTTTTCAGTTCAGGATGCTGAGCGGCAAGTTGCTCCAGCGGCCAGCCCAGTACACGGCCAAACCACGCATAGATATCGCCAAACGCCGACTGGCCCGCTTCCATGCCAATAAAATCAGGCACCACGCTGCCGTCAACCTGACCGCAAATGCCTTTCACTGTGCGATCGCCCACGCTCTCTTTCTCTGCGACAAGAATGTCGCAGGTGGAGGTACCGATAACTTTTACCAGCGCGTTAGGCTGTGCGCCCGCGCCGACAGCGCCCATATGGCAGTCAAATGCGCCACCGGAAATCACCACTTTTTCAGACAGCCCCAGACGCTGTGCCCATTCAGCGGTCAGCGTACCCACCGGAACGTCGGCGGTCAGGGTATCGGTAAAGAGCGGGCAGGGAAGATGCTGGTTGAGGATGGGGTCGAGTTCATCAAAGAATGATGCCGGTGGCAGGCCGCCCCAGCTCTCATGCCACAGGGATTTATGCCCGGCGCTACAGCGGCCACGGCGAATATCCTGCGGGCGCGTAGTGCCGGAAAGCAGCCCCGGAACCCAGTCGCACAGCTCAATCCACGACGCGGCAGCCTGCGCGACTGCGCGGTCTTCGCGAGTGACGTGCAGGATTTTCGCCCAGAACCATTCGCTGGAGTAGATGCCGCCAATGTAGCGCGAGTAGTCTTCTTTGCCCGGCTGATGACACAGGCGAGTGATGGCTTCGGCTTCTTCCACGGCGGTGTGGTCTTTCCACAGCACGAACATGGCGTTCGGGTTTTCGGCGAATTCGTCGCGCAGCGCCAGTACGTTGCCGTCGGCGTCAATTGGCGCAGGGGTTGAACCGGTGCTGTCAACGCCAATTCCGACCACGTCGGCCCGTTGGGCGTCGGTGAGCTGTGCCAGCACGCTTTTCAGCGCGGCTTCCATCGACTCCATGTAGTCGCGCGGGTGGTGGCGAAAACGGTTATTCGGGGCGTCGCAGAAGCGGCCCTCCTGCCAGCGCGGATACCATTCAACGCTGGTGGCGATCTCTTCGCCATTCGCGCACTCCACTGCCAGGGCTCGCACTGAGTCGCTGCCAAAATCGAGGCCAATTGCGATTGCCATCGTGTCACTCCATCGTAATAAAACAGGATGGGTTAACACTAGCGATCGCCCGGAAAAATCGTCAGGCAGGAACCGCTAATCTTATGGATAATTTTGCTGTCACATCCCAAAGTGTGACGCTGTGCAAATATTCAATGTGGACTTTTCTGCCGTCTTTATAGACACTTCTGTTACACGCCAGAAACCGTACGGTTCGCGGAATTGTTATCAAAATCGCGGCTTGTCGCGGGGTTAAATGTTTATCGTGAGCGGTGATGGTTTGCACAGGTCGCCGGGAGGGGTGAAAACATGAATATGGATAATTGGTTTCTTCACAACATGCGGAGGGCGAACTAAAAATGCCTGAATTGCAAAACGATCCCCTGCTGCCGGGTTACTCCTTTAACGCGCACCTGGTCGCCGGGCTGACGCCGATTGATGCCGGCGGCTATCTCGATTTCTTTATCGACCGGCCGCTGGGCATGAAGGGATTTATCCTTAACCTGACGGTGAAAGGGGAAGGGGTGATTGAAAATCAGGGGCAACAGTTTATTTGTCGCGAAGGCGATATGCTGCTCTTTCCGCCAGGTGAAATTCATCACTACGGTCGTCATCCTGACGCCAGTGAATGGTATCACCAGTGGGTTTATTTCCGCCCCCGCGCTTACTGGCATGAATGGCTGAACTGGCCGACCATATTTGCGCAAACCGGTTTTTTCCGTCCGGATGAAACGCATCAGGCATCAATCTCCGCGCTGTTTGGGCAAATTATTGATGCCGGGCAGGGCGTCGGACGCTATTCAGAATTGCTGGCGATCAACCTGCTGGAACAGCTTCTGCTGCGACGGATGGAGGCCATTAATGAATCGCTGCATCCGCCGATGGATAACCGGGTACGCGATGCCTGCCAGTACATTAGCGATCACCTGGCCGATAGCCATTTTGATATCGCGAGCGTCGCCCAGCATGTGTGTTTGTCGCCGTCGCGCCTGTCACATCTGTTCCGTCAGCAGCTTGGTGTGAGCGTACTGAGCTGGCGCGAAGATCAACGCATCAGCCAGGCGAAGTTACTGCTCAGCACTACGCGTATGCCGATTGCTACCGTGGGGCGCAACGTTGGTTTTGAAGATCAGCTCTATTTTTCTCGCGTCTTTAAGAAATGCACTGGCGCCAGCCCGAGTGAATTCCGTGCGGGTTGTGAATAAAAAGTAAAGAAAAGGAAAGGCGGTGTGTCGGAAAGCGTCATTGCCAGTAAACTATTCAGACAATTGATGGCTTGACGAATGCGGGCGGGATCCTGAGAATCCCCGATTCGTTTTCAAACCGGGCACACTATGCAAGAACTGCTGGAACATTTTATTACCCAGTCAACCACTTACTCGCTGATTGCGGTGGGGCTGGTGGCTTTTCTGGAATCATTAGCGCTGGTCGGTCTGATTTTACCGGGAACGGTGATGATGGCGGGCCTGGGCGCACTGATTGGCAGCGGCGAGGTTAATTTCTGGCAGGCGTGGCTGGTCGGTATCGTCGGTTGTTTGCTGGGGGACTGGATCTCCTTCTGGCTCGGCTGGCGCTTTAAGAAGCCGCTGCATCGCTGGTCGTTTATGAAAAAGAACAAGGCGTTGCTCGATAAAACCGAGCACGCATTGCATCAGCACAGCATGTTCACCATTCTGGTCGGGCGCTTTGTCGGGCCAACGCGCCCGGTTGTACCGATGGTTGCCGGGATGCTTGACCTGCCGGTATCGAAGTTTATTCCGCCGAATATTATTGGTTGCCTGCTCTGGCCGCCAATTTACTTCCTGCCAGGAATTCTGGCGGGGGCCGCGATTGATATTCCTGCGGATATGCAGAGCGGCGGCTTTAAGTGGCTGCTGCTTGGTACGGCGCTGCTACTGTGGATTGCCGCGTGGTTGTGCTGGCGCCTATGGCGCAGTGGTAAAGCAGCAAAAGATCGTCTGACCGTTTACCTGCCGCGCCAGCGTTTATTGTGGGTAGCCCCGCTGATGCTCGGGGTGGGCGTCGTGGCGCTGGTGGCGGCTATACGTCATCCGTTGATGCCCGTTTACATCGATATTTTGCGTAAGGTGGTTGGCCTTTAGCGCAGTTTGCCGGATGGCGCAGCGATGCCGAGTAAATGCGATGCGCTGGCATGACCGCTTAATAACTCTGCGGTCTCGCCATCCCAGGCAATGCGCCCGTCGGCAACCACAATCGCACGCGGGGCAATTCGCGCCGCATCTTCCACACTGTGCGACACCATTAGCAGCGTGATTTGCTCGCGTTCGCATACCGTTTTCACCCGTTGCAGCATCTCCTGGCGCAGCGCCGGGTCGAGCGCGGAAAAAGGTTCATCCAGCAGCAAAATCGGCTGCTCACGCACCAGACAACGCGCCAGTGCGACACGCTGACGCTGGCCGCCAGAGAGTTCACCAGGCAGGCGCGCCAGCATCGACTCAAGCCCCATCTGCTGAGCGATAGCCTGCAATTTCTGCTTTTGCGCATCGTTCAGTTTCAGCGAGGGCGACATCCCCAGCCCGATGTTTTGCTGCACGCTCAGGTGGCTGAACAGGTTATTTTCCTGAAATAACATCGATACCGGGCGACGCGCGGGCGGCGTGTGGGAATGCATCTCGCCGTTAATCACAATTTCACCGCTGGCAGGTGTCAGAAAACCGGCAACCAGATTCAGCAGCGTACTTTTCCCCGCCCCGCTTGGCCCCAGTATGGCGATGAGCTCGCCCTGCGCCACGGAGAGACTAAAGCGCATCGGCAAATGCTGATAAAGCCAGGTCACATCATTGAGTTTTAGCATGGCGCCCCGGTAGTTTTTCAATCACGGTAAAAAGCAGGAAACAGAGCAGCAACAGCAGCAGGGCGGTCACCGCGCCATCCTGGCTGCGATAAGAGCCAATTTGCTGATAAAGATAAAACGGTAGCGTGCGGAAATCGTCATTGCCAAACAGCGCCACCACGCCGAAATCGCCAATCGACAGGACGCAGGCGAAAGCCAGCGCCTGAGCCAAAGGGCGTTTTAGCGCGCGCAGTTCCACCACCTTCAGGCGATTCAATCCGGTCAGCCCCAGCGACTCACACAGCGGTGTATAACGTGCGGTGATATCGCGCATCGGCGTTTCCAGCACTTTTAGCGCGTAGGGGATGGCCATCAGCGCATTGGCGAAAATCACGATGCCGTCGGCGGAATCGGGCAGCCCAATAGTGTTATTCAGCAGCAGGAAAAAGCCGGTCGCCAGCACAATCCCCGGCATGGCAAGAATCAACATGCCGCTCAGTTCGAGCGTCTGCCCGGCAAGCGGCGCGTTACGCGCACGCAGTTCGCGGCTGCTCCACAGCAGCATCATGGTCAGCACTACGCTGAGTACGCCAGCGGCGAGGGCGATGCGCAGCGAAGTCCACAGGGCCTGCCAGAGCGGTGGTTGTAACAGGGCGTTGAGCATCGCCGGGTTGACGCCATCGACCAGTACCGCCAGCAGCGGCGGCAGCATCAATAACAGGGCCAGCGTAATCAGCAGGCCATCGCTAAGGCGGCTGTGCAGACGATCGTCCGGGTCGCGCCAGCCCTGCATTTGCGTAGTACCGACGGCAATCGCCTTGCTCAGGCGCTGGCTAACCAGCACCAGCGTCAGGCAGCATGCCATCTGGATTAGCGCCAGCATCGCGGCTCGCGCCGGATCGTAATCAAAATTGAGCGCCTGATAGATGGCGAGTTCAATGGTGGTGGCTTTCGGCCCGCCGCCCAGTGAAAGCACGGTGGCGAAGCTTGCGAAGCAGAGCATAAAAATGAGCGCGCTGATGGGCAGAATTTGCCGGCGCAGCCACGGCCATTCAACGAAACGGAAGAAGTTAAAACCGCGCATCCCAAGCTGGGCGGCAAGCTGACGTTGTTCACCGGGGATTTGCTCAAGCGCCTGAAGCAGCAGGCGGGTCGCCATCGGCATATTGAAGAACACATGCGCCAGCAGTATGCCCTGCAATCCATAAGGCGAGAAATGCCACTCCAGCCCGAGTGATGCAAAAAGCTGCGCCAGCCAGCCCTGACGCCCGTAAACGCTAAGAATGCCGAATACCGCGACCAGAACGGGCAAAATCAGCGTCATGGCGCACAGGCGCAGCAAGGTTTCGCGGCCTGGGAAGCGACGGCGATAGAGCGCGCGGGCGAGGAAAATCCCGGGCACAACCGACAGTAGCGCAGAAAGAAACGCCTGCCAGAAGGAGAAACGCACGACATGCCAGAGATAACTGTCCGCCAGCAACGTGCGCCAGCTGGCATCCGGTGCGCTTAACCAGAGAGCGAGAAAGGCGGCCAGCGCCACGGCGACGATAAGCGTCGCCGCCGTCACGCCTGGCCAAATCCAGCCGGGAATTAGCGGCTGACGGCGCGTTGCCATGTCGCGATCCAGTTCTGACGCTGCGCGGCGACCTCCTGCGGGGTAAATTCCAGAGCCGTTTCTGGTTTAGCGAGCGACTCAAAGCCTGCGGGCAGCGTCACGTCAGCCACCGGATACATCCAGTTGCCCGTTGGGATAGCCTGCTGGAATGCCGGAGAGACCATAAATTTCAGGAACTTCTCGGCTAATTCAGGCTGTTTGCTGGCGGCGGTGCGCGCCGCCACTTCTACCTGCAAATAATGCCCCTCGGCGAATGCAGCCGCGGCGTAGTTATCTTTTTTCTCTTCGATAATGTGATACGCCGGAGAGGTGGTGTAGCTCAGCACCAGGTCACTTTCGCCTTTCAGGAACAAACCATAGGCTTCGCTCCACCCTTTGGTGACGGTGACGGTTTTCGCCGCCAGTTTTTGCCAGGCTTCGGCTGTTTTATCGCCATACACTTTTTGCATCCACAACAGCAGGCCAAGGCCCGGGGTGCTGGTGCGTGGGTCCTGGTATATCACGCGCCATTTCTGGTCGCTTTCAACCAGCTCTTTCAGGCTTTTCGGCGGGTTCTTCAGTTTGTTTTTATCGTAAACGAAGGCGAAATAGCCGTAGTCGAAGGGAACAAAGGTGTCATCTTCCCAGCCGCCGGGCACGGTGACGGCGCTTGCCGGAACGCCACTTTTGGCGAACAGGTTTGTCTGGCTGGCGGCTTGCAGCAGATTGTTATCGAGCCCCAGCACCACGTCGGCTTTGCTCTTTTTCCCTTCCATGCGCAGGCGGTTAAGCAGCGAGACGCCATCTTCCAGTGCCACGAATTTCAGCTCGCAGTCACAGTCGGCTTCAAAGGCTTTTTTCACCACCGGGCCAGGGCCCCAGTCGGCGGCGAAGGAGTCATAGGTGTAAACCGTGAGCACCGGTTTGGCGAAAGCTGGCATGGCGAGAAGCGCCAGCAGCGGCAGACATTTTTTTAACACTTTGCACCTCAGTAAGCAGGTGGCAAAGGATTTTGAGTTGGCCTCAAATCCCTCCGCCGGCGTTATCCGGATCAGGTTCGACGGGTTTAATCTCAGCTCAGACACGTCATCCTGCGAGTGGCCTCGGCGTTGGCTGCGCTCCTTCACCCCAGTCACATAGTTATCTATGCTCCTGGGGATTCACTCGCTTGCCGCCTTGATGCCACTCACATGATTTAGTGTCTGTTTTTATGCACCCCGTTGAGTAGCTCGCTATTGTAATGATTACGTGAATAAATCAAAAGCGCTATGGATCCGGCGGGGCGAACCACGCGGATTTAAAGTCGAACCAGCCCAGGGTGTTCATGCGCACGCCGCGCATACTGCGTTGCCCCTGAATGCGCAACCAGTGGTGGATAAGCGGCACAATCGCCTGCTGCTCCAGCAACTGCTTGCACCAGGTGGGGAGATCCAGTTCGCCTGCATGCCACTGTCGAATATCTGCCTGCCAGTCGCGCGCGATGCAGCGCTGAAGCAGCGGCACTTCGCAGAGATGCGCAAACAGCGAAAAATCGAGCGGCAGGGTAAAGTTAGCGCTGTTCAGCCACACATCGCTGACCATTTCGCCGCTATGCCACTGTTCATAGTCCACTTCGTTAACTTCAAGTGTGACCTGATGTTCAGCCAGCAACTGCGCCATGATGCGGGCAATGACTTTATGTTCGACGTGGTCGCGATAGAAACCGATGGTGATGCGCTCCAGCCCGGCGGGTTTTTCGTGGGTTTTACTGTGTGCGTGGTGCCAGCGCGGCAGCAGGCCGTAGGCCGGGAACCAGTACTGTTGGTACTGTTCGCTGGCGTGATAGAGCAGATTCGCCGGGGCCAGCACGTGGCTTAACCACTGACGCACGTGTTGATTGGCTCCGCGCGATGAGCGGGCGTCAAACAGCAGATAGTAGCAGCCCTCTTCAAGGCGGCTTTCGACGGCTTCTTCGCTCTGGGTCGTGCCCTGTAACGTCAGGCCGCAACTGAGATCTTCCGCAACGTCAGGTAATACCCAAACATTCACTTCATCTATTAATGCGCGAAAACCGAAATAGTCTTCGAAGGCGTGGATTTTTAGCTGATTCTGGTTATTGCGCACCACCGCGTAAGGGCCGGTGCCCACGGGCTGGCGGGAGAAATGCGGCATGGATGACCACTCGTGCGGCAGGATCATTGCCGGAGTATGGCCGAGCAGCCACGGCAGCCAGCGGTCTGCGTGGGAGAGATGGATATCCAGCGTCCATGCGGTGGGTGACACTATTTGAGTGATATGAGAATAGAGCGGCTGTCCGTTAATGCGTTCCAGCGAATGGATGATGTCTTCCATTTCCAGTTCGCGCCCATGATGGAAATGAATGCCGGGACGCAAATAAAAGCGCCAGTGCACGGGGGAAATTTCCTTCCAGTGGTGCGCAATATCGGCTTCCAGTTCCCCGTTTTCCTCATTTATGCGGGTCAGGGCACTGAAAATTTGTCGCGCGATATGGGTTTCAGAGCGGCGCAACGCCGTGCCGGGCAACAAATTTTGCATCGGGCGATAGTAGAGCACACGCAGAATGTGCCGCCCCTGCCGGAAGCTGCGGCCCAGGTGGGAAACCAGCATCTGTCGCACCGTTGACTTGTCGCCAACCAGTTGCACCAGTTGGTCGATACGATCCTGCTCCAGCAGGTCTTCCGCCCGCTGCTGCTGAAGCGCCAGACCAGTATAAAGGAAGGTTAAACGCGAACGTTTACCCCGCCCGGCCTCGGCTTCCCAGGTCAGCCAGCCGCGCGCTTCCATGGTGTTTAACAGGGTTCGCATATGGCGACGCGAGCAACTCAGTAGCTCCGCCAGTTCGTTTAGCGTCGTTTCCTGCGCTTTGCCGTCGCAGCATTGCCACAGACGGATGAATTGTTGTTGCAGTCGACCAGAAGGCATAAAAGAGGAACTCCTGATAAAAACTCAGCAATTTATTAATCCCTATATTAAGCCAATAATCAATCTCGATGAAGCGGGGAGGTGAATATGAAGAGGTCAACCACAGGTCAGTTTTATCAACACTATTTTTACGCAACACGTCATGTTTCCTGGCTGGCCCGCCAGATGGCAGGGATGCGATTCATAATGCTTGATGATCTGATGCAGTGGGAGGTTACGCGCTCGACCTCTGAACACTAAATCGCCAAATCATGTGTGACTGAGTATTTGCCAGCAGGTATTATCTGCTGGCTTTTTTTATTTCTCGCGCGCTAAAGGATTTCTCATGCTCTGGATTATGACGATGGGACGACGTCTCAACGGTGTCTACGCGGCCTTTATGCTGGTGGCGTTTATGATGGGTGTCGCGGGGGCGCTTCAGGCGCCGACGCTGAGCCTGTTTCTTAGCCGGGAAGTCGGCGCTCAGCCATTTTGGGTGGGGCTGTTTTACACAGTCAACGCCATCGCCGGGATTCTGGTTAGCCTGTGGCTGGCGAAACGCTCCGACAGCCAGGGCGATCGTCGCAAGCTTATTATGTTCTGCTGCCTGATGGCGGTGGGGAACGCGCTGCTGTTTGCTTTTAATCGCCACTATTTAACGCTGATCACCTGCGGTGTATTGCTGGCTTCAATCGCTAACGCCGCGATGCCGCAGCTGTTTGCGCTGGCGCGTGAATATGCCGACAGTTCAGCGCGGGAAGTGGTCATGTTCAGCTCGGTGATGCGTGCGCAGCTTTCGCTGGCATGGGTCATTGGCCCGCCGCTGGCGTTTATGCTGGCGCTGAATTATGGCTTTACGATGATGTTCGCCATTGCCGCCGGGATTTTTGCCATCAGCCTGGCGATGATTGCGCTGATGCTGCCCTCGGTGGCGCGTATTGAACAGGCGGCGGACGTTGAAATCACCCAGGTGAGCGGCTGGAACGATCCTAACGTACGGATGCTGTTTATCGCGTCTACGCTGATGTGGACCTGTAATACCATGTATATCATCGATATGCCGCTGTGGATCAGTAGCGATCTCGGTCTGCCGGACAAGCTGGCGGGGATCCTGATGGGCACGGCCGCCGGGCTGGAAATTCCGGCGATGATCCTCGCGGGGTATTACGTCAAACGCTTTGGCAAGCGTCGTATGATGGTGACATCGGTGGCCTTTGGCGTGCTGTTTTATGTCGGGTTGATACTGTTCCACAGCGAAACGGCACTGCTGATTTTGCAACTGTTCAACGCGGTGTTTATCGGGATTGTCGCCGGGATTGGCATGCTGTGGTTCCAGGATCTGATGCCGGGGCGTGCGGGCTCGGCAACGACGCTCTTTACCAACAGTATTTCCACGGGCGTGATTCTGGCCGGGGTTATCCAGGGGGCCATTGCACAGAGTTTTGGTCATGCGATGGTGTATTGGGTGATTGCCGGAATTTCACTGGTCACGCTGTTTATGACCAGCCGGGTGAAGGACGTTTAAAGGCGTTGCGCTCTTTGGTTGCCGGATGCGCTGCGCTTATCCGGCCTACGGACGTGAATCCTTTGTAGGCCGGATAAGGCGTAGCAGCACTAGCGCATAAACGCCGGCTGCTTATTCTCATACGCCGAAATAGCGTCTTCGTGTTGCAGCGTCAGGCCGATGCTGTCCAGACCATTCAGCATGCAGTGGCGGCGGAAGTCATCAATCTTAAAGCTGTAAGATTTGTCGCCCGCTTTCACCACCTGCGCTTCCAGATCCACCTCAAAGGTGATGCCCGGATTCGCCTGTACCAGCGCGAACAGTTCATCAACTTCCGCATCGCTAAGCGTCACTGGCAGCAGCTGGTTGTTAAAGCTGTTGCCGTAGAAGATATCAGCGAAGCTTGGGGCAATGACCACTTTAAAGCCATAATCGGTTAACGCCCACGGTGCATGCTCGCGCGAGGAGCCACAGCCAAAGTTTTCCCGCGCCAGCAGGATAGACGCGCCTTTATAAACCGGGAAGTTCAGCACGAATTCCGGGTTTGGCTGCTCGCCTTTATCGTCCAGGAAGCGCCAGTCGTTGAACAGATGCGCGCCAAAGCCGGTGCGCGTCACTTTCTGCAAAAACTGCTTCGGAATGATGGCGTCAGTATCGACGTTCGCCGCGTCCAGCGGAACCACCAGCCCGGTATGTTGGGTAAATTTCTCTGCCATGATGGTTTCCTTATTTCAGACTGCGAATATCGGCGAAGTGACCGCTAACGGCGGCTGCCGCTGCCATTGCCGGGCTGACCAGATGCGTGCGGCCACCACGGCCCTGACGGCCTTCAAAGTTACGGTTGCTGGTGGATGCGCAGCGCTCGCCCGGATTCAGGCGGTCGTTGTTCATCGCCAGACACATGGAGCAGCCCGGTAAGCGCCACTCAAAGCCTGCTTCGATAAAGATCTTATCCAGACCTTCCGCTTCCGCCTGCGCTTTCACCGGGCCGGAGCCTGGCACCACCAGTGCCTGTACGCCGGGTGCGACTTTACGCCCTTTGGCAATTTCTGCCGCCGCACGCAAATCTTCAATACGCGAGTTGGTACAGGAACCAATAAACACTTTATCGATCGCCACTTCCGTCAGCGGCACGCCAGATTTCAGACCCATATAGGCCAGCGCTTTTTCCGCTGATGCGCGTTCAACCGGATCGGCAAACGACGCCGGATCAGGGATATTGTCATTTACCGAGATCACCTGACCAGGGTTGGTGCCCCAGGTGACCTGCGGAGCGATCTCTTCTGCCTGCAAGGTGACGGTGGCGTCAAATTTCGCACCTTCATCCGTATGCAGGGTTTTCCAGTACGCGACAGCATCGTCGAAATCTTTCTCTTTCGGCGCGTGCAGGCGATCTTTCACGTAGTTGAAGGTGGTCTCATCCGGGGCGACCAGACCCGCTTTAGCGCCCATTTCAATCGCCATATTACACAGGGTCATACGGCCTTCCATGCTCAGCGCACGGATGGCGTCACCACAGAATTCAACCACATATCCGGTACCACCGGCGCTGCCGGTTTTGCCGATAATCGCCAGCACGATATCTTTTGCGGTGATGCCCGGTGCGGCGGTGCCTTTCACTTCAATCTTCATGGTTTTGGCGCGGCCCTGTTTCAGGGTTTGCGTCGCCAGCACGTGTTCCACTTCGGAGGTGCCAATACCAAACGCCAGCGCGCCAAACGCGCCGTGGGTGGCCGTGTGGGAGTCGCCACAGACGATGGTCATGCCCGGCAGGGTGATCCCCTGTTCCGGCCCCATCACGTGCACGATGCCCTGATAGGGATGATTCAGGTCGTACAGCTCAACGCCGAACGCTTTACAGTTTTTAATCAGCTCCTGCATCTGGATGCGGGCCATCTCGCCGGAGGCATTGATATCTTTGGTTTGCGTCGAAACGTTATGATCCATAGTGGCGAAGGTTTTACCCGGCTGACGCACCGGGCGATTGTGCGCACGCAGGCCGTCAAACGCCTGAGGAGACGTCACTTCGTGCACCAGATGACGGTCGATGTACAGCAGTGGTGTTTCGCTGGGCGCTTCATAAACCACATGGGCATCGAACAATTTTTCATACAGCGTCTTTGCCATGATTACACCCCTTCAGCGATATAGCGGGCCACGATATCGCCCATTTCATCAGTACTGACTGCCGCGCCGCCGCGTGCTAAATCGCCGGTACGGATACCTTCTTCCAGCGCGCGGTTAATCGCGTTTTCAATGGCATCCGCCGCGTCGTTAGCATCCAGGCTGTAGCGCAGCAGCAGCGCCAGCGACAGGATCTGGGCAATCGGGTTGGCGATATTTTTCCCGGCGATATCCGGCGCAGAACCGCCCGCAGGTTCATACAGGCCAAAACCTTGCTCATTCAGGCTGGCGGACGGCAGCATGCCCATTGAGCCGGTGATCATCGCGCATTCGTCAGAGAGAATGTCGCCGAACAGGTTGGAGCACAGCACCACGTCAAACTGCGACGGATCTTTAATCATCTGCATGGTGGCGTTGTCGATATACATGTGGTTCAGTTCCACATCCGCATATTCACGGCCAATTTCGGTAACGATCTCACGCCACAGAATGGAGGACTGCAACACGTTGGACTTATCAATTGAAGTCACTTTGTGACGGCGTTTACGCGCTGATTCAAACGCGATGCGCGCGATACGCTCGATTTCGAAACGGTGATACACCTCGGTATCAAACGCTTTTTCATACTGACCGCTGCCTTCGCGGCCTTTCGGCTGACCGAAGTAGATACCGCCGGTCAGTTCACGCACGCACAGAATGTCGAAACCGTTGGCGGCAATATCGGCGCGCAGCGGGCAAAACTCTTCCAGCCCCTGATACAGTTTTGCCGGACGCAGGTTGCTGAACAGTTTGAAATGCTTACGCAGCGGCAACAGTGCCCCGCGCTCAGGTTGATCGTTTGGCGGCAGGTGTTCCCATTTCGGGCCGCCTACGGAGCCAAACAGCACGGCGTCAGCCTGCTCGCAACCTTCCACGGTGGCTTTCGGCAGCGGTGTACCGTGATTATCAATCGCGATACCGCCCACGTCGTAGTGGCTGGTGGTGATGCGCATATCGAAACGCTGACGAATCGCTTCCAGTACTTTCAAAGCCTGTGTCATCACTTCCGGGCCAATACCGTCACCTGGTAACACAGCAATATGGTAATTCTTCGACATTACACGGTTTCCTTTTTGTTCTCTTTATTCTGAGCTTTGCGTTGTAACTCTTTTTCGACTTCAGCGGCGCGCCAGATGTTATTCAGCACGTGAACCATTGCTTTCGCGGAGGACTCAACGATATCCGTCGCCAGGCCGACACCGTGGAAGCGACGACCATTGTGGGTGACGACGATATCCACCTGGCCCAGCGCATCTTTGCCGTGGCCTTTGGCGCTCAAGCCGTATTTCACCAGTTCGATGTCGTATTGCGTGATACGGTTAATCGCGTGGTAAATGGCGTCGACCGGGCCGTTGCCGTTGGCGGCTTCGGCTTTCACTTCATCACCGCACGCCAGCTTGACCGAGGCGGTGGCGATATCGCTGGAGCCTGACTGCACGCTGAAGTAGTCCAGGCGGAAATGTTCTGGCTCTTCCTGCTGCTTGTTGATGAACGCCAGCGCTTCCAGGTCGTAATCAAAGACCTGGCCTTTTTTGTCTGCCAGCTTCAGGAAGGCGTCGTACAGCTGATCCATGCTGTAGTCGGACTCTTTGTAGCCCATCTCGTCCATGCGGTGTTTCACTGCCGCACGTCCTGAGCGTGAGGTCAGATTCAGTTGCACCTGATTCAGGCCGATGGATTCCGGGGTCATGATTTCGTAGTTTTCGCGGTTTTTCAGCACGCCGTCCTGGTGAATACCGGAGGAGTGGGCGAAGGCGCCGCTGCCGATGATCGCTTTGTTCGCCGGAATCGGCATATTGCAGATCTGGCTGACGGTCTGGCTGGTACGCCAGATTTCGTGGTGGTTGATGTTGGTGTGCAGATTCATGATGTCTTTGCGCACCTTAATCGCCATGATGACCTCTTCCAGCGAGCAGTTACCGGCACGTTCGCCGATACCGTTCATCGCGCCTTCGACCTGACGCGCGCCGGCGTGGACTGCGGCGATAGCGTTGCCAACGGCCAGACCTAAATCGTCATGGGTGTGAACGGAGATAATCGCTTTATCAATGTTCGGTACACGCTCATACAGGCCGGTAATAATGTTGCCGAACTCGAACGGCATGGTGTAGCCCACGGTGTCCGGGATATTGATGGTGGTGGCCCCAGCGTTAATTGCCGCTTCGACTACGCACGCTAACTGGTCAATCGGGGTACGGCCCGCATCTTCACAAGAGAACTCGACGTCGTCGGTGTAGTTACGCGCACGTTTAACCATATAGACCGCGCGTTCAATCACCTCATCCAGCGTGCTGCGCAGCTTGGTGGCGATGTGCATTGGCGAGGTGGCGATAAAGGTATGAATACGGAATGCTTCCGCCACTTTCAGGGATTCGGCTGCCACGTCAATGTCGTGCTCAACACAGCGGGCTAATGCGCAGACGCGGCTGTTTTTGATGCTACGCGCGATGGTCTGTACCGATTCGAAGTCGCCCGGTGAAGAGACCGGAAACCCGACTTCCATCACGTCGACGCCCATACGCTCAAGGGCGAAGGCAATCTGCAGTTTTTCTTTTACACTCAGGCTTGCCTGTAACGCCTGTTCGCCGTCACGTAAGGTGGTATCGAAGATAATGACTTGTTGGCTCATGTTTGAGGTCCTTAGTTCACTTGGGGCGCCTTGCTACGAGCGAAAAAAAACCCGCGCAACGGCGCGGGTTCTGATGCTTACTGGATGATGACTTAACGCTTAACGTCGTCCAGCAGTCTACCGCGCACAAAAGAGGCGTTTAGTAGTAGTAGACCGTTGAAACGAGTAGTGCGGATCATTGTCGTCATGCTCCAGATGAATTCGATATGCTTTTAGTGGTACTGGATATGATGATTGATGTCAATACCCGGTGGTTAAAAGCCTCTGCCAATGACCTTTTTGGTTGGGGGTTAAATTAGCTTATTGTGCTGACGAATGTCACAAATTCCAGAGGATCCTTTTTTGGACGGGTAATCATTTTTATATTTTGTCGCAAATAAAAATATTTGCTGCTAATTGCTTACGATATTGTCACCGTCAGGGGGCTAACTTATCGCTCTGATTCAATGGCATTTCTTGTTCTTAAACATTTTTATTGTGAATGTATCAGAAGGGAAATTGCTAAGAAAACGTTAATGATTTTCAATGCGAAATATAACAGTTTAATAAAACTTAAAGTATCGTTAATTATTCGTGCTGTTGTTTATTTACCAAATCTATGGGTAAACTATTTGCAATTAGTTTCTTTGATGTGAATGCCATTATTGACCGGAGCAATCGGTGCCTCTCTGGCCTTTATGAATTCCTAATTTTATCAATTTCTCTTTTTTGGATCTTATATGCATGGTAAATCATATTGTCATAATATATTTCTGCGATTTTGCAAAGGGAGTTTAGCATGACAGTGGAGTCAGAAAGTGTAGTAATGAAACCGGAACAGCATAGCGGTAATCTTCATGAAAGCAGCAAACCTCAACTTAGAATGGTTGACCTCAATTTGCTGACCGTGTTTGACGCCGTCATGCAGGAACAAAACATTACTCGTGCCGCGCATATGCTGGGAATGTCGCAGCCCGCAGTCAGTAACGCAGTGGCGCGTTTGAAGGTAATGTTTAATGATGAGCTATTTGTGCGCTATGGTCGTGGTATTCAACCGACCGCTCGTGCATTCCAGCTTTTCGGTTCTGTTCGCCAGGCCTTACAACTGGTGCAAAACGAACTGCCAGGATCGGGTTTTGAACCTGTTAGCAGCGAACGCGTCTTTAATCTTTGCGTATGTAGCCCACTGGATAATTATTTAACGTCGATTATTTTTAACCGCGTTGCAGAAATAGCGCCGAATATTCATTTAGTATTTAAGTCATCCTTAAACCAGAATACCGAACATCAGCTACGCTACCAGGAAATTGAATTCGTTCTGGGATATGAAGAGTTCCGTCGCCCGGAATTTGCCTGTGTACCGTTATTTAATGATGAGATGGTGCTGGTGGTCAGTAAAAAACATCCGCGCATTAATGGGCCGTTGACTGAAAATCTGGTTTACCAGGAAGAGCATGCCGTGGTAGCGCTGGATCGCTACGCGTCCTTTAGCCAGCCGTGGTATGACACGCCGGATAAACAAAGCCGTATTGCCTATCAGGGGATGGCGTTGATCAGCGTATTAAATGTGGTGTCGCAAACACATCTTGTCGCCATTGCACCGCGCTGGCTGGCTGAAGAGTTTTCCGAGAAACTGGCGCTGCAGGTTCTGCCGCTGCCAATGAAGGTAAATAGCCGTACGTGCTTCCTTTCCTGGCATGAGGCTGCTGGCAGAGACCGCGGTCATCAGTGGATGGAAGAGTTACTGATTAATGTTTGTCGTCATCAGTAATCATGAACAATCACCGGATGCGAAAGCATCCGGTTTGTTTTGTATTGGATATAAAATAAAGAATTTTATTCTGTTGTTATTCGCGGCGATTTGTCTGCGAGCGTAAAAAAATGGAGGTTTTGCTACGAAACGCGTATTCCTCCGAGTATCTGCCAAACGCTTTTCTTATCGTTGAATGATTCCACCGCCTTTATTGTTATTTGCTCTCTTTTCTGCTTTTTCCCCTTTAAGACTCCGTAGTTACGCCGATTGCCTGCCTGATGATGAGCGGTTATGTTGTTGGATTAGGGTAATGACATAAGTCTGCGCGGTCAGTTGGCTGACCGTGCGGCATGATTGCGCGGAAATGAGTTCTGCCATCATCAAAATATCAGCCTGGAGGCAAACCATGGAGATGTTGTCTGGCGCCGAGATGGTCGTCCGGTCGTTAATCGATCAGGGCGTGAAGCAGGTCTTTGGCTATCCTGGGGGCGCGGTCCTCGATATCTACGATGCGCTACATACTGTTGGCGGAATCGATCATGTGCTGGTGCGCCATGAGCAGGCGGCGGTACATATGGCGGATGGTCTTGCGCGCGCGACCGGCGAAGTGGGTGTGGTGCTGGTGACATCCGGGCCAGGCGCAACCAACGCGATTACCGGTATTGCCACCGCATATATGGACTCTATCCCGCTGGTGGTGCTTTCCGGTCAGGTGGCGACCTCGCTGATTGGCTATGACGCTTTTCAGGAGTGCGACATGGTGGGGATCTCCCGCCCGGTGGTGAAACACAGCTTCCTGGTGAAGCAGACGGAAGATATTCCGGGTGTGCTGAAAAAAGCCTTCTGGCTGGCAGCCAGCGGCCGCCCTGGCCCGGTCGTCGTGGATCTGCCAAAAGATATTCTCAACCCGGCGAATAAGCTGCCATATCACTATCCTGATTCGGTCAGCATGCGCTCCTATAACCCGACGACCACCGGGCATAAAGGGCAAATCAAGCGCGCGCTGCAAACGCTGGTCGCGGCCAAAAAACCGGTGGTTTACGTTGGCGGCGGGGCGGTCAACGCCGGGTGTCATGAACAGTTACGCACGCTTATTGAAAAACTGAATCTGCCGGTGGCGTCATCGCTGATGGGGCTCGGCGCATTTCCCGCCACGCATCAGCAGGCGCTGGGGATGCTGGGCATGCACGGCACGTACGAAGCCAACATGACGATGCACAACTCCGATGTCATCTTCGCCGTTGGCGTGCGCTTTGACGATCGCACCACCAACAATCTGGCGAAGTACTGCCCGGATGCCACCGTGCTGCACATTGATATCGATCCGACGTCGATCTCGAAAACCGTCGCAGCGGATATTCCGATCGTTGGCGATGCGCGGCTGGTGCTGGAGCAGATGCTGGAACTGTTGGATCAAGAAGATGCGCAGCAGCCGCTGGATGAGATCCGCGACTGGTGGCAACAGATCGAACAGTGGCGCGCGCGTCACTGCCTGAGCTACGACAAAAACAGCGATCAAATCAAACCACAGGCGGTCATCGAAACGATCTGGCGTTTGACAGAAGGTGAGGCTTACGTCACCTCTGACGTGGGGCAGCATCAGATGTTCGCCGCACTCTATTATCCCTTTGCCAAACCGCGCCGTTGGATCAACTCCGGCGGTCTCGGCACGATGGGCTTTGGCCTGCCCGCCGCGCTGGGAGTGAAAATGGCGCTGCCGGACGAAACGGTCATCTGCGTGACCGGTGATGGCAGTATTCAGATGAATATTCAGGAACTCTCCACCGCCTTGCAGTACAACTTGCCGGTGCTGGTGCTGAACCTGAATAACGGTTACCTCGGCATGGTGAAGCAGTGGCAGGACATGATCTATTCCGGTCGCCACTCACAATCCTATATGCAATCGTTGCCGGATTTCGTGCGTCTGGCGGAAGCCTATGGGCACGTGGGGATCCGCATTACGACGCCTGATGAGCTGGAAAGCAAACTCGCGCAGGCGCTGGAGCAGGTGCGCAGTAACCGTCTGGTGTTTGTCGATGTGGCGGTTGATGGCAGTGAGCATGTCTATCCGATGCATATTCGCGGTGGCGGAATGGACGAGATGTGGTTGAGTAAAACGGAGAGAACCTGATTATGCGCCGGATATTATCTGTATTACTGGAAAACGAATCGGGCGCGTTGTCGCGCGTGATTGGCCTTTTCTCTCAGCGTGGCTACAACATTGAGAGCCTGACCGTTGCGCCAACCGATGATCCAACGCTTTCACGCATGACCATTCAAACGGTCGGCGATGACAAAGCCATTGAGCAGATTGAAAAGCAACTGCACAAGCTTGTGGATGTGTTACGGGTGAATGAAATCGGCCAGGGCGCGTACGTTGAGCGTGAAATTATGCTGGTTAAAGTGCAGGCCAGCGGATACGGGCGCGACGAAGTGAAACGCAATACGGAAATCTTCCGCGGGCAGATTATTGACGTCACGCCCTCTATTTATACCGTTCAACTGGCGGGCACCAGCGACAAGCTGGATGCCTTCCTCGCGTCGCTGCGCGATGTCGCCAGAATCGTTGAAGTGGCGCGTTCCGGTGTCGTGGGGCTGTCGCGCGGCGATAAGATCATGCGTTAGTGCAGAACTCATCCGTTTTACGTAGCCCAGCGTCGTGTTGGGCTTTTTTTTGCGAAACGGGCAGTAACTGCGAACAAAAGCTATTGCCGCTGCCAGGATTCTGCGGTTAGATGTTATAAATTTTATTCCATAATTTAACAATGGTTATGGATTGTACAAGTTAAGCAAGGGGCAATTGTGAAACTGGATGAAATCGCCCGGCTTGCCGGTGTGTCACGAACCACCGCCAGCTATGTGATTAACGGAAAGGCCAAGCAGTATCGCGTCAGTGATAAAACAGTCGAAAAAGTGATGGCAGTCGTGCGCGAGCATAACTACCATCCTAACGCCGTCGCTGCCGGATTACGTGCGGGACGCACGCGTTCCATCGGGCTGGTTATTCCCGACCTGGAAAACACCAGCTACACCCGCATTGCGAACTATCTTGAACGCCAGGCGCGCCAGCGCGGGTATCAGTTGTTGATCGCCTGCTCTGAAGACCAGCCCGACAACGAGATGCGCTGTATTGAGCATCTGCTGCAACGTCAGGTCGATGCCATTATCGTTTCCACTTCTCTGCCGCCGGAACATCCTTTCTATCAGCGTTGGGCGAATGACTCATTCCCCATCGTCGCACTGGATCGCGCGCTGGATCGCGAACATTTCACCAGCGTTGTCGGAGCCGATCAGGACGATGCTGAAATGCTGGCGGAAGAGCTGCGCAAATTCCCGGCAGAAACGGTTCTCTATTTAGGCGCATTACCGGAACTCTCTGTCAGCTTCCTGCGTGAGCAGGGCTTCCGTACCGCGTGGAAAGATGACCCTCGCGAAGTGCACTATCTTTATGCCAATAGTTATGAACGCGAAGCCGCGGCGGCGCTGTTTGAAAAGTGGCTGGAAACCCATCCCATGCCGGATGCGCTGTTCACAACGTCATTTGCCTTGTTGCAGGGCGTGATGGATGTGACGCTGCGTCGCGAAGGGAAGCTGCCTTCGGAACTGGCGATTGCGACCTTTGGCGATAATGAACTGCTCGATTTCCTGCAATGCCCGGTGCTTGCTGTGGCGCAGCGTCATCGCGATGTCGCCGAACGCGTGCTGGAGATTGTTCTGGCAAGCCTTGATGAACCGCGTAAACCGAAGCCAGGTCTGAGCCGTATCCGTCGTAACCTCTACCGTCGGGGTAGCCTGAGCCGTCGTTAATCCTGCTGGCGATAGAGCCTTAATATGTCTTTATCGCCAGATCATTAGCTGCCTTATATTATTCAGAATAATCCTCATTTTTTTAAGGTTCTTATTTCATTTACCGCATTATCCGTTTGATACGCCGTCGATTAAGTAAATAGAAAGTAAAATTAACTCGATTATGAATTATTTTGTTACATTCACATCAGTGAATGCTGAAATAACAGCCACTTCTTCAGACCGTGCTCCGCGCCGCGCCACACAAGCCTTTTAAATACCGATAACGGACATAACAAGGACTGTTAACGGGCATCAGAATGTCCTAAAATGCCGTCCGCGTCGCAAACTGACACTTTATATATTCTATTGACGATATTTAGTGACCTTAAAATGTTACGAATCTGTTGAGTTTTTTTCTTACACATATTCATGACGTTAATTTGCCTCGACAGTAGTACGGAATTTAATCGGGGCTATTAATGGCCGCAAACAGTGGGTTTTTAAGCTCCGTTGGCATAGATGCTGGCTTGACAAGCTTTTCCTCTGCTCCGTAAACTCCTTCAGGTGGGAATTTGTGGGTTAAAGTGGCGAGAAGGGGTGAAGCTGGCATGTTCCGGGGGGCAACGTTAGTTAATCTCGACAGCAAAGGGCGTTTAGCCGTCCCTACCCGGTATCGGGATACGCTGATTGAGAACGCTACCGGTCAAATGGTGTGCACCATTGACATCCATCACCCATGCCTGTTGCTTTACCCCCTGCCCGAATGGGAAATCATCGAGCAAAAACTCTCGCGTTTGTCGAGCATGAATCCCGCAGAGCGCCGCGTACAGCGGTTGTTGTTAGGGCATGCCAGCGAATGCCAAATGGATAACGCGGGGCGGCTCTTGATCGCACCGGTTTTACGGCAACATGCCGGATTGACAAAAGAAGTGATGCTGGTCGGGCAGTTCAATAAGTTTGAACTGTGGGATGAAACGACCTGGTATCAACGGGTCAGGGAAGATATCGACGCTGAGCAAACCGCTTCAGACGCGCTTTCGGAACGGTTGCAGGATTTGTCCTTATAAAATGATGGAAACTTTTAAACATAAAACGGTACTGCTGGACGACGCCGTCAACGGCCTGAATATTCGTCCGGATGGTATCTACATTGATGGTACTTTTGGTCGCGGTGGCCATTCGCGTCTTATCCTCTCGCAGCTTGGCGAGCAGGGGCGACTGCTGGCTATCGATCGCGACCCGCAGGCTATTGCCGTCGCAAACACCATTGATGATCCTCGCTTCTCCATCATTCATGGGCCTTTCTCCGCGTTGGCTGATTATGTTAGTGAGCGCGAACTTACAGGCAAGATCGACGGTATTCTGCTCGATCTTGGTGTCTCATCACCGCAGCTTGACGATGCTGAGCGCGGCTTCTCTTTCATGCGCGACGGGCCGCTGGATATGCGCATGGATCCAACGCGTGGCCAGTCTGCCGCCGAGTGGCTGCAAACAGCGGACGAAGCGGATATCGCCTGGGTGATTAAAACCTACGGCGAAGAACGTTTCGGCAAGCGTATTGCTCGCGCCATCGTTGAACGTAACCGCATTGAACCCATGACCCGCACCAAAGAACTGGCGGAAGTAGTGGCGGCGGCGATGCCGGTGAAAGACAAATTTAAACATCCCGCGACCCGTACCTTCCAGGCGGTGCGCATCTGGGTAAACAGTGAACTGGAGGAGATAGAGCAGGCGCTAAAAGGCTCGCTCGACGTGCTGGCCCCGGGTGGGCGGCTGTCGATTATCAGTTTCCACTCGCTGGAAGACCGTATTGTGAAGCGCTTTATGCGCGAACAAAGCCGCGGTCCGCAGGTTCCGGCAGGGTTACCGATGACCGAAGAGCAACTCAGGAAACTGGGTGGCCGTCATTTGCGAGCATTAGGCAAGTTGATGCCGGGCGAAGAAGAAGTGGCTGAAAATCCACGTGCCCGTAGTTCAGTACTGCGTATCGCAGAAAGGACGAACGCATGATCAGCAGAGTGACAGAAGCCCTAAGCAAAGTTAAGGGATCGATTGGAAGTAACGAGCGCCATGCCTTGCCTGGCGTTATCGGAGACGATCTTTTGCGGTTTGGGAAGCTGCCACTCTGCCTGTTCATTTGCATCATTGTTACGGCTGTCACCGTGGTGACGACGGCGCACCATACCCGTTTGTTAACCGCGCAGCGTGAGCAGCTGGTGCTGGAACGTGATGCGCTGGATATCGAATGGCGCAACCTGATTTTAGAAGAGAACGCCCTCGGCGATCATAGCCGGGTTGAGCGTATCGCCACGGAAAAGTTGCAAATGCAACATGTTGATCCGTCAAAAGAAAACATAGTTGTACAGAAATAAGGATTATCGCAACGCATGAAAGCAGCGGGAAAGACGCTTAAACCAAAACGTCAGGAAGAACAGGCCAACTTTATCAGTTGGCGTTTTGCGTTGCTGTGCGGCTGTATTCTGGTGGCTCTCGGCTTCCTGCTGGGACGTGTTGCCTGGTTGCAGATAATCAACCCGGATATGCTGGTGCGCCAGGGCGATATGCGCTCCCTGCGCGTTCAGGAAGTGTCAACTTCTCGCGGCATGATCACCGATCGTTCTGGCCGTCCGCTGGCGGTGAGCGTACCGGTAAAAGCGATTTGGGCCGACCCGAAAGAAGTGCATGATGCGGGTGGCGTGAGCGTGGGCGATCGCTGGAATGCGCTCTCCACCGCGCTGAATCTGCCGCTGGATCAACTGGCGAGCCGTATCAATGCTAACCCGAAAGGGCGCTTTATCTACCTTGCTCGCCAGGTTAACCCTGACATGGCGGACTACATCAAAAAACTCAAACTGCCGGGCATTCATCTGCGCGAAGAGTCGCGCCGTTACTATCCGTCAGGCGAAGTTACCTCTCATCTCATTGGCTTCACTAACGTCGATAGCCAGGGGATCGAAGGCGTCGAAAAGAGCTTTGATAAATGGCTGACCGGGCAACCGGGCGAACGTATCGTGCGTAAAGACCGCTACGGGCGCGTTATCGAGGATATCTCCTCAACGGATAGCCAGGCGGCGCACAACCTTGCGTTGAGTATCGATGAACGCTTACAGGCGCTGGTGTACCGCGAACTGAACAACGCCGTGGCGTTTAACAAAGCGGAATCGGGCAGTGCAGTGCTGGTGGATGTAAACACGGGCGAAGTGCTGGCGATGGCGAACAGCCCATCCTATAACCCGAACAACTTCTCCGGCACGGCTAAAGACACCATGCGTAACCGCGCCATTACCGACGTGTTTGAACCGGGGTCAACGGTTAAACCGATGGTGGTGATGACCGCCTTACAGCGTGGCGTGGTGCGCGAAAACACCGTGCTGAATACCATTCCTTACCGGATTAACGGCCACGAAATTAAAGACGTGGCGCGCTACAGCGAATTGACCCTGACCGGGGTACTACAGAAGTCGAGTAACGTCGGTGTTTCCAAGCTGGCGTTAGCGATGCCGTCCTCAGCGTTAGTAGAGACTTACTCACGTTTTGGATTGGGAAAAGCGACCAATTTGGGGTTGGTCGGAGAACGCAGTGGCTTATATCCTCAAAAACAACGGTGGTCTGACATAGAGAGGGCCACCTTCTCTTTCGGCTATGGGCTAATGGTAACGCCGTTACAGTTAGCGCGAGTCTACGCAACGATAGGCAGCTACGGGATTTACCGTCCGCTGTCGATAACCAAAGTTGACCCCCCGGTTCCTGGCGAACGTATCTTCCCGGAATCCATTGTACGTACCGTGGTTCACATGATGGAAAGCGTGGCGCTGCCTGGCGGCGGCGGCGTGAAAGCAGCGATCAAAGGCTATCGCATCGCCATCAAAACCGGTACGGCGAAAAAAGTGGGGCCAGACGGGCGTTACATCAACAAATATATTGCTTACACCGCGGGCGTTGCGCCAGCCAGCCAGCCGCGTTTCGCGCTGGTGGTGGTCATCAACGACCCGCAGGCAGGTAAATACTACGGCGGCGCCGTTTCCGCGCCGGTCTTCGGTGCCATCATGGGCGGCGTTCTGCGCACCATGAACATCGAGCCGGATGCGCTGGCAACGGGCGAAAAAAGTGAATTTGTGATTAATCAAGGCGAGGGAACAGGTGGCAGATCGTAATTTGCGCGACCTTCTCGCTCCATGGGTGCCAAATGCGCCGGAGCGAGCACTGCGAGAGATGACACTCGACAGCCGTGTGGCTGCATCGGGCGATCTCTTCGTAGCGGTGGTTGGTCATCAGGCGGACGGGCGTCGTTATATCCCGCAGGCAATTGCGCAAGGTGTAGCTGCCATTATAGCCGAGGCAAAAGATGAAGCGACCGATGGCGAAATCCGTGAAATGCACGGCGTCCCGGTTATCTACCTCAGCCAGTTAACGGAGCGTTTATCGGCTCTGGCCGGGCGCTTTTACCATGAACCCTCTGACCGTTTGCGCCTTGTGGGCGTGACCGGAACCAACGGTAAAACCACCACCACCCAACTGCTGGCGCAGTGGGGGCAATTGCTGGGCGAAACCAGTGCGGTGATGGGCACGGTCGGTAACGGCCTGCTGGGTAAAGTGATCCCAACAGAAAATACCACCGGTTCAGCGGTTGATGTTCAGCATGTACTCTCCGGCCTGGCAGACCAGGGCGCGACGCTTGCGGCAATGGAAGTCTCTTCCCACGGTCTGGTTCAGCACCGCGTGGCGGCGTTGAAATTTGCGGCTTCTGTATTTACCAACCTGAGCCGCGATCACCTTGATTATCACGGTGATATGGAACATTACGAAGCGGCGAAATGGCTGCTCTACTCCACGCACCACTGCGGTCAGGCGATTGTTAACGCCGACGACGAAGTGGGCCGTCGCTGGCTGGCAAAACTGCCGGACGCGGTTGCGGTGTCGATGGAAGACCACATCAACCCGAATTGCCACGGGCGCTGGTTAAAAGCGACCGAGGTGAACTATCACGACAGCGGCGCAACCATCCGTTTCAGCTCAAGTTGGGGTAACGGTGAAATCGAAAGCCGTCTGATGGGCGCATTCAACGTCAGCAACCTGTTACTGGCGCTGGCTACACTGCTGGCACTGGGTTATCCGCTGGCGGATCTGCTGAAAACCGCGTCCAGCCTGCAACCGGTTTGCGGGCGTATGGAAGTGTTTAGCGCGCCGGGTAAACCGACAGTCGTCGTTGATTACGCTCACACGCCGGATGCACTGGAAAAAGCGCTCGAAGCGGCGCGTCTGCACTGCGCTGGCAAGCTTTGGTGCGTCTTTGGCTGCGGTGGCGATCGTGATAAAGGCAAGCGTCCGCTGATGGGCGCGATTGCCGAGCAGTTTGCGGATATCGCGGTCGTTACCGATGACAATCCGCGTACCGAAGAGCCGCGAGCCATCATCAACGACATTCTGGCGGGCATGCTTGATGCCGGCCACGCCAAAGTGGTGGAAGGACGTGCGCAAGCGGTCACTAACGCCATCATGCAGGCGAAGCCTGATGATCTGGTGTTGCTGGCCGGTAAAGGCCATGAAGATTATCAAATTGTCGGCACTCAACGTCTCGACTATTCCGACCGTGTAACCGCAGCGCGTCTGCTGGGAGTGATCGCATGATTAGCGTAACGCTTAGCGAACTGGCAGGCATCCTGCACGGCGAACTGAACGGTTCTGACCTGCGTATCGACGATGTCACCACCGATACGCGTAAATTAACACCAGGCTGCCTGTTTGTGGCGCTGAAGGGCGAGCGTTTCGATGCCCACGATTTCGTTGAAAAAGCGAAAGAGGGTGGGGCGGGCGCGCTGTTAGTCAGCCGTAAACTGGATATCGACCTGCCGCAACTGGTGGTGAAAGATACCCGTCTGGCGTTTGGTGAACTGGCGGCATGGGTTCGCCAGCAGGTACCAACGCGCGTTGTCGCGCTGACCGGCTCCTCCGGCAAAACGTCGGTAAAAGAGATGACCGCCGCCATTCTCAGCCAGTGCGGCAACACGCTGTATACCGCGGGCAACCTCAATAATGACATCGGTGTGCCGATGACATTGCTGCGCCTGACGAAAGAACATGAATACGCGGTGATTGAACTGGGAGCCAACCATCAGGGTGAAATCGCCTGGACGGTGAGCCTGACTCGCCCGGAAGCGGCGCTGGTGAACAACCTCGCGGCAGCACATTTAGAAGGATTCGGTTCGCTGGCAGGTGTGGCGAAAGCCAAGGGTGAGATTTTCACCGGCCTGCCGGTTAACGGCATCGCGATTCTGAATGCCGACAACAACGACTGGCTGAACTGGCAGTCGATTATTGGCTCGCGCAAAGTGTGGCGCTTTTCGCCGAATGCGGCGAACAGCGATTTCACGGCCACCAATATCCACGTCACCAGCCATGGCACAGAATTTACGCTGCAAACGCCTACCGGTGATGTCGACGTACTGCTGCCGCTGCCGGGTCGCCACAACATCGCCAACGCGCTGGCCGCCACGGCACTGGCGATGGCGGTAGGTGCAGACTTAAACGCGGTGAAAGCCGGGCTGGCGAAGCTGACTTCCGTTCCGGGGCGTCTGTTCCCCATTCACCTGAGTGACACCCAACTGCTGCTCGACGACTCCTACAACGCCAACGTCGGTTCGATGACCGCCGCGGTGCAGGTGCTCGAAGAGATGCCGGGTTATCGCGTGCTGGTGGTTGGCGATATGGCCGAACTGGGTGCGGAAAGTGAAGCGTGCCACATACAGGTTGGCGAAGCCGCGAAAACGGCGGGCATCGATAAAGTCTTAAGCGTTGGTCAATTAAGTCAGGCAATCAGTTCTGCCAGCAGCGTCGGCGAGCATTTCACCGACAAAGCAGCAGTCGTTGCGCGTCTTAAAACGCTCATTAATGAACAGCAAACCCTCACCATTCTGGTGAAAGGATCACGTAGTGCCGCCATGGAAGAGGTAGTACGCGCATTACAGGAGAACGGGACATGTTAGTTTGGCTGGCCGAACATTTGGTCAAATATTATTCCGGCTTTAACGTCTTTTCCTATCTGACGTTTCGCGCCATTGTCAGCCTGCTGACCGCGCTGTTCATCTCATTGTGGATGGGCCCGCGCATGATCGCCCATTTGCAGAAACTCTCCTTCGGCCAGGTCGTGCGTAACGACGGCCCGGAATCGCACTTCAGTAAACGCGGCACGCCGACAATGGGTGGGATCATGATCCTCACCGCGATTGTGGTTTCCGTGCTGCTGTGGGCTTATCCGTCCAACCCGTACGTCTGGTGTGTGCTGGTGGTGCTGGTGGGCTACGGCATTATTGGTTTTGTCGATGACTATCGCAAAGTTGTCCGTAAAGACACTAAAGGCCTGATTGCGCGCTGGAAATATTTCTGGATGTCGGTGATTGCGCTGGGCGTAGCGTTCGCGCTGTATCTGGCCGGCAAAGATACTCCCGCCACCCAACTGGTGGTGCCGTTCTTTAAAGATGTGATGCCTCAGTTGGGGCTGTTCTACATTTTGCTGGCCTATTTCGTCGTGGTTGGCACCGGTAACGCGGTTAACCTGACGGATGGTCTGGATGGCTTAGCGATTATGCCAACCGTCTTTGTTGCCGGTGGTTTCGCGCTGGTGGCCTGGGCGACCGGTAACATGAACTTCGCTAACTATCTGCATATTCCTTATCTGCGGCATGCGGGGGAGCTGGTTATCGTCTGCACTGCGATTGTCGGGGCGGGGTTGGGCTTCCTGTGGTTTAACACCTATCCGGCGCAGGTCTTTATGGGCGACGTCGGTTCGCTGGCGCTGGGCGGCGCGCTGGGCATTATCGCCGTGCTGTTGCGTCAGGAATTCCTGCTGGTGATTATGGGCGGCGTGTTTGTGGTTGAAACGCTGTCGGTAATTTTGCAGGTCGGTTCCTTCAAGCTGCGCGGTCAGCGCATCTTCCGTATGGCACCGATTCATCACCACTATGAACTGAAAGGTTGGCCGGAACCGCGCGTTATTGTGCGTTTCTGGATTATTTCGCTGATGCTGGTCCTGATTGGCCTGGCTACGCTGAAGGTGCGTTAATCATGGCAGATTACCAGGGTAAAAATGTTGTCATTATCGGTCTTGGTTTGACCGGGCTCTCCTGCGTCGATTTCTTCATGGCGCGTGGCGTAACGCCGCGCGTGATGGATACGCGAGCCACTCCCCCTGGGCTGGATAAACTGCCGGAAGAGGTTGAGCGTTACGTTGGTAGTCTGAATGATGACTGGTTACTGGCTGCGGATTTGATTGTCGCCAGCCCCGGCATCGCGCTGGCGCACCCGTCTTTGAGCGCAGCGGCTGACGCTGGCGTCGAGATAGTAGGTGATATCGAACTCTTCTGCCGTGAAGCGCAAGCGCCGATTGTGGCCATTACCGGTTCAAACGGCAAAAGTACCGTTACCACGCTGGTCGGCGAAATGGCGAAAGCGGCGGGCGTAAACGTCGGTGTTGGCGGCAATATTGGTTTGCCCGCACTGATGCTGCTTGACCCGGCGCGTGAACTTTATGTTCTGGAGCTTTCAAGCTTCCAACTGGAAACCACGTCCAGCCTGCAGGCTGCGGCGGCAACCATTCTTAACGTCACTGAAGATCATATGGACCGCTATCCGTTTGGCCTGCAGCAATACCGTGCTGCCAAACTGCGCGTCTATGAAAATGCCAAAATCTGCGTGGTGAACGCTGATGATGCGTTGACCATGCCGATTCGCGGCGCGGATGAGCGCTGCGTGAGCTTTGGCGTTGATGTCGGGGATTACCACCTGAATCGCCAGCAGGGTGAAACCTGGCTGCGTGTAAAAGGTGAAAAAGTTCTCAACGTCAAAGAGATGACCCTCACCGGCCAGCATAATTACAGTAATGCGCTGGCGGCGCTGGCGCTGGCGGATGCCGTCGGCCTGCCGCGAGCCAGTAGCCTGAAGGCGTTGACCACCTTCGCTGGGCTGGCACATCGTTTCCAGGTGGTGCTGAATCACAATGGCGTTCGCTGGATCAACGACTCAAAAGCGACCAATGTCGGCAGTACGGAAGCCGCGCTTAACGGCTTACACGTTGACGGCACGCTCTGGCTGCTGCTGGGGGGCGACGGGAAATCCGCTGATTTCAGCCCGCTGGCTCGCTACCTGACCGGGGATAATATTCGTCTTTACTGCTTTGGCCGCGACGGTAGCGAGCTTGCCGCATTGCGCCCGGAGATCGCCACCGAAACGGAGACGATGGAACAGGCCATGCGCGCCATTGCGCCGCAACTGAAAGCGGGGGATATGGTGCTGCTGTCACCGGCTTGCGCCAGCCTCGATCAGTTTAAAAGCTTTGAGCAACGCGGCGACGTGTTTGCACGACTGGCGAAGGAGTTAGGTTGATGCGTTTATCCCTCCCGCGCCTGAAAATGCCTCGCCTGCCAGGATTGTTCATCCTGGCGTGGGTATTTGCCGCGCTGAAAGGCTGGGTGATGGGCTCCCGGGCACAGGATAACGACAGTCTGGTGATGTACGATCGCACCCTGCTGTGGCTAACCTTCGGCCTGGCGGCGATCGGTTTCATTATGGTGACCTCGGCATCCATGCCGGTTGGTCAGCGTCTGGCGAACGATCCTTTCCTGTTCGCCAAACGTGATGGTCTCTACATCGTTCTGGCGTTTGCGCTGGCCATGATCACGTTACGCCTGCCGATGGAGTTCTGGCAGCGCTACAGCACCTCGATGCTGATTGCGTCTATCGTCATGCTGTTGATTGTTCTGGTCGTCGGTAGCTCGGTTAACGGGGCATCGCGCTGGATTGCCTTCGGCCCGCTGCGTATTCAGCCGGCGGAGTTCACCAAGTTGTCGCTGTTCTGCTACATCGCCAACTACCTGGTGCGTAAAGCCGACGAAGTACGTAACAATCTGCGCGGCTTTTTAAAGCCGATGGGTGTCATTTTCGTGCTGGCGATTTTACTGCTGGCACAGCCGGATCTCGGTACGGTCGTTGTACTGTTCGTCACAACCCTTGCGATGCTGTTCCTGGCTGGCGCGAAGCTGTGGCAGTTCATCGCCATTATTGGGATGGGGATTTCGGCAGTGGTTCTGCTGATCCTCGCCGAGCCATACCGTATTCGTCGTGTGACCTCGTTCTGGAACCCGTGGGAAGATCCGTTTGGTAGTGGTTACCAGCTTACCCAATCGCTGATGGCTTTTGGTCGCGGTGAAATGTGGGGACAAGGGCTGGGTAACTCGGTGCAAAAACTGGAGTATCTGCCGGAAGCGCATACCGACTTCATCTTCGCCATTATCGGCGAGGAACTCGGTTATATCGGTGTGGTACTGGCGCTTTTAATGGTATTCTTCGTCGCTTTCCGCGCGATGTCCATTGGGCGTAAAGCGCTGGAACTCAATCAGCGATTCGCCGGTTTTCTGGCCTGCGCCATTGGCGTGTGGTTTAGCTTCCAGGCGCTGGTTAACGTCGGCGCGGCAGCCGGTATGCTGCCGACTAAAGGTCTGACACTGCCGCTTATCAGTTATGGCGGTTCCAGTCTGCTGATTATGTCGACGGCAATTATGTTCTTGTTACGTATAGATTATGAAACACGTCTGGAAAAAGCCCAGGCGTTTACCCGAGGTTCCAGATGAGCGGTGAAACGAAGCGGTTAATGGTGATGGCAGGCGGTACCGGCGGGCATGTGTTCCCCGGGCTGGCGGTTGCGCACCATTTGATGGACCAGGGCTGGCAAGTACGCTGGCTGGGTACCGCTGATCGTATGGAAGCGGATCTCGTGCCGAAACACGGTATCGAAATCGACTTTATTCGTATTTCTGGCTTGCGTGGCAAAGGTGTAAAAGCGTTACTGCTCGCGCCGCTGCGCATCTTTAATGCCTGGCGTCAGGCGCGCGCCATCATGAAGCGCTTTAAGCCAGATGTCGTGTTGGGCATGGGGGGCTATGTTTCTGGCCCTGGTGGTCTGGCGGCGTGGTCGCTGGGGATTCCCGTCGTGCTGCATGAACAGAATGGCATTGCTGGCCTGACCAACAAATGGCTGGCGAAGATCGCGAAAACCGTGATGCAGGCGTTTCCCGGCGCATTTCCTGATGCGGAAGTGGTGGGAAACCCGGTTCGCGTCGATGTGCTGGCGCTGCCGCTGCCGGAGCAGCGTCTGGCGGGGCGCGAAGGCCCGGTACGTGTTCTGGTGGTTGGCGGCTCTCAGGGCGCGCGCATCCTGAATCAGACCATGCCACAGGTGGCGTCGAAGCTGGGCGAAACCATAACCATCTGGCATCAGAGCGGTAAAGGCGCGCAGCAAACCGTCGAGCAGGCATATGAAGAAGCGGGTGAGCCGCAGCATAAAGTTACCGAGTTTATCGATGATATGGCTGCTGCATATGCCTGGGCTGATGTGGTGGTGTGCCGTTCCGGCGCGCTGACCGTCAGCGAAATCGCGGCGGCAGGCCTGCCAGCTATCTTTGTGCCGTTCCAGCATAAAGACAGACAGCAGTACTGGAATGCGCTGCCGCTTGAACAAGCCGGTGCGGCGAAGATTTATGAGCAACCGCAGTTTACCGCTGAAGCGGTTGCCACCACGCTTGAACGATGGGACCGCAAAACGCTGCTGGAAATGGCAGAACGCGCACGCGCGGCGGCTATCCCGGATGCAACCGAGCGAGTAGCAAAAGCAGTAAGCCTGGCAGCTCAGGCTTAACCCTCGCGGCGCGCGTTGCGCTGCACGAATTTTAGAAGTCGATGGCGTTGAGAGAATGAATACACAACAACTGGCGAAACTGCGTTCCATAGTGCCCGAGATGCGTCGCGTCCGGCACATTCACTTTGTGGGTATCGGCGGTGCCGGTATGGGCGGTATCGCCGAAGTTCTGGCCAACGAAGGTTATCAGATCAGCGGTTCCGATTTGGCGCCGAACCCGGTCACGCAGCAGTTGTCGCAGCTGGGCGCCACAATCTACTTTAACCACCGCCCGGAAAACGTCCGCGATGCGAGCGTGGTCGTGGTCTCCACGGCAATTTCTGCTGATAACCCGGAAATTGTTGCTGCCCATGAAGCGCGTATTCCGGTGATTCGCCGCGCTGAAATGCTGGCCGAACTGATGCGTTTTCGTCACGGTATCGCCATTGCCGGGACACACGGTAAAACGACCACCACCGCGATGGTCTCCAGTATTTATGCGGAAGCCGGGCTGGACCCGACTTTCGTGAACGGCGGTCTGGTAAAAGCCGCAGGCGTGCATGCACGTCTGGGCCACAGCCGTTACCTGATTGCGGAAGCGGATGAGAGCGATGCGTCGTTCCTGCATCTGCAACCGATGGTGGCGATTGTCACCAACATTGAAGCCGACCACATGGATACTTACCAGGGCGACTTCGAGAATTTGAAGCAGACGTTTATCAACTTCCTGCACAACCTGCCGTTTTACGGCCGTGCAGTGATGTGTGTGGATGATCCGGTGATCCGCGAGCTGCTGCCGCGTGTAGGCCGTCAAACCACCACTTACGGTTTTAGCGATGATGCAGATGTGCGCGTTGAGGATTATCAGCAGGTGGGGCCGCAAGGGCACTTCACGCTGGTGCGTCAGGATAAAGAAAACCTGCACGTCACGCTGAATGCGCCGGGTCGCCACAATGCGCTGAACGCCGCCGCCGCCGTTGCGGTTGCTACAGAAGAGGGCATTGATGACGATGCCATTCTGCGCGCGCTGGAAAGTTTCCAGGGCACAGGCCGCCGCTTCGATTTCCTCGGCGAATATCCGCTGGACGAGGTGAACGGCAAAGCGGGTACTGCGATGCTGGTAGATGACTACGGCCATCACCCGACGGAAGTGGATGCCACCATTAAAGCCGCGCGCGCGGGCTGGCCGGATAAAAATCTGGTGATGGTATTCCAGCCGCACCGTTATACCCGTACGCGCGACCTGTACGATGATTTTGCCAACGTGCTGACGCAGGTTGATGCGCTGCTGATGCTGGATGTGTATCCGGCTGGCGAAGCACCCATTCCGGGCGCGGACAGCCGCTCCCTGTGCCGTACGATTCGCGGTCGCGGTAAAGTTGATCCGATTCTGGTCTCCGACCCGGCTCAGGTCGCTGAAATGCTGGCACCGGTGTTGACGGGTAACGACTTAGTGCTGATTCAGGGCGCTGGAAATATCGGCAAAATCGCGCGTAACTTAGCTGAAATCAAACTCAAGCCGCAAACACAGGAGGAAGAGCGTCATGGCTGATAAAATCGCTGTCCTTCTGGGCGGCACCTCCGCAGAGCGTGAGGTTTCGCTGAACTCCGGGGCTGCCGTGCTGGCTGGCCTGCGTGAGGCGGGTGTCGATGCGCATCCTGTCGACCCGAAAGAGGTTGATGTTACCCAGCTGAAAAACATGGGTTTTCAGAAAGCGTTTATTGCACTTCATGGCCGAGGCGGGGAAGATGGCACGCTACAGGGTTTACTGGAACTGTTAAAGCTACCCTATACCGGCAGCGGCGTGATGGCATCGGCCATTTCTATGGACAAACTGCGCAGCAAACTGCTGTGGCAGGGCGCGGGTTTACCGGTCGCGCCATGGGTGGCGATCACGCGAAAAGAATTTGAATTAGGGCTTAATGACCAGGTAAAACAGCAACTTACAGCGCTTGGATTGCCGCTCATCGTTAAGCCGAGCCGTGAAGGCTCAAGCGTTGGGATGTCAAAAGTTAACGAGAGTGGTGATTTGACCCAGGCGTTAACGCTGGCGTTTCAACATGATGAAGAAGTTCTGGTGGAGAAATGGCTCAGTGGCCCCGAATTCACCGTTGCGGTGCTCGGAGAAGAAATTTTACCGTCAATTCGCATCCAACCTGCCGGAACCTTCTATGATTATGATGCGAAGTATCTCTCTGATGAGACGAAGTATTTCTGTCCTGGTTGTGAAGATAACGCTCAGGAAGCGGCAATGCAGTCTTTGGTGTCAAAAGCATGGACTGTTCTTGGCTGCCATGGCTGGGGGCGAATTGACGTAATGCAGGACAGTGACGGGCAGCTTTATCTCCTTGAGGCAAATACCTCGCCGGGGATGACCAGCCATAGTCTGGTGCCGATGGCGGCGCGTCAGGTGGGAATGAGCTTCTCGCAACTGGTAGTACGAATTCTGGACCTGGCGGGGTGATATGTCGCAGGCTGCGCTGAATACGCGGAACCGTGAAGAAGAAGAGTACAATTCTTCGCGGCGCAATAATGGAACGCGTCTTGCAGGAATTATCTTCCTGCTGACGGTGTTGTTGACCGTGTTGATTAGCGGCTGGGTCGTGCTGGGCTGGATGGAAGATGCACAACGGTTGCCTATCTCGAAACTGGTGGTCACCGGCGAGCGGCACTACACGCGTAACGACGACATCCGCCAGTCTATTCTGGCGCTCGGGTCGCCAGGAACCTTTATGACCCAGGACGTGAACATCGTTCAGGGGCAAATTGAACGTCTGCCGTGGATTAAGCAGGCGAGCGTAAGAAAGCAGTGGCCAGACGAATTGAAGATTCATCTGGTTGAATATGTGCCGATTGCACGTTGGAATGATCAGCATATGGTGGATGCCGAAGGCAACTCCTTCAGCGTACCCGCCGATCGCGCCAACAAGCAGAGTTTGCCCATGCTGTATGGCCCTGAAGGCAGCGAAAGCGAAGTCTTGCAGGGATACCGCGACATGGGAGCCGTGCTGGCGAAAGGGAAGTTCACATTAAAAGTGGCGGCAATGACGGCGCGCCGTTCCTGGCAGTTGACGTTGGGCGATGGTATTAAGCTCAATCTGGGACGGGGCGACACCATGAAGCGGCTTGAGCGCTTTTTAGAACTGTATCCGGTTCTTCAGCAGCAGGCGCAAACAGAAGGTAATCGGATTAGCTACGTTGATTTGCGCTATGACTCAGGGGCGTCAGTAGGTTGGGAGCCTGCCCCTGTCGAAGAAACCAGTCAACAACAGAATCAGGCACAGGCAGAACAACAATGATCAAGGCGACGGACAGAAAACTGGTAGTTGGACTGGAGATTGGCACCGCGAAGGTCGCCGCTTTAGTAGGGGAAGTTCTGCCCGACGGCATGGTCAATATCATCGGCGTGGGCAGTTGCCCATCGCGAGGTATGGACAAAGGCGGGGTAAATGACCTCGAGTCGGTAGTGAAATGCGTTCAGCGCGCTATCGACCAGGCAGAATTGATGGCGGATTGCCAGATCTCCTCTGTATATCTGGCGCTTTCCGGCAAGCACATAAGCTGTCAAAATGAGATTGGCATGGTGCCTATCTCAGAAGAAGAAGTGACGCAGGAAGATGTCGAAAATGTGGTGCATACGGCGAAATCCGTTCGCGTCCGCGATGAGCACCGCGTTTTGCACGTTATTCCGCAGGAATACGCGATTGATTACCAGGAAGGGATCAAAAATCCGGTTGGCTTGTCTGGCGTGCGTATGCAGGCCAAGGTACATCTGATTACCTGCCACAACGACATGGCGAAAAACATCGTCAAAGCCGTAGAGCGTTGTGGCCTGAAAGTTGACCAGTTGATATTTGCCGGGCTGGCAGCCAGTTATTCGGTTCTGACGGAAGATGAACGTGAGCTGGGCGTCTGCGTGGTGGATATCGGTGGTGGTACAATGGACATCGCCGTATATACTGGCGGGGCGCTGCGCCACACCAAAGTGATCCCCTACGCCGGGAACGTGGTCACCAGCGATATCGCTTACGCCTTCGGTACGCCGCCGAGCGATGCCGAAGCGATTAAAGTGCGCCACGGTTGTGCACTGGGCTCCATTGTGGGCAAAGATGAGAGCGTTGAAGTGCCGAGCGTGGGGGGGCGTCCTCCGCGCAGCCTGCAGCGCCAGACGTTGGCAGAGGTGATTGAGCCGCGCTACACCGAGCTGCTCAATCTGGTCAACGAAGAAATTTTGCAGTTACAGGAACAGCTTCGCCAGCAGGGTGTCAAACATCACCTCGCGGCGGGGATTGTACTCACCGGTGGCGCAGCGCAAATTGAAGGCCTGGCGGCCTGCGCGCAGCGCGTGTTCCATACGCAGGTACGTATCGGCGCACCGCTGAACATCACGGGGTTGACGGATTACGCCCAAGAGCCGTATTACTCAACGGCAGTGGGCCTGCTGCACTACGGGAAAGAGTCCCACTTGAGTGGTGAAGCAGAAGTAGACAAGCGCGTAACCGCATCAGTTGGTTCATGGATTAAGCGATTGAACAGCTGGCTGCGAAAAGAGTTTTAATTTTTTTAAGAGAGCGCAGAAAATTAGCGCTTTCAGGCGACAGGCACATACACGATTTCCTTCTGGCTGTGGTAGAGCGGTCTGATTGAGAAAGTGTATAAAACGGAGAGAGACTATGTTTGAACCTATGGAACTGACCAACGACGCGGTGATTAAAGTCATCGGCGTCGGTGGCGGCGGCGGTAATGCCGTAGAGCACATGGTGCGTGAGCGCATCGAAGGTGTTGAATTCTTCGCAGTGAATACCGACGCTCAGGCGTTACGTAAAACTGCGGTTGGCCAGACTATCCAGATTGGTAGCGGTATTACCAAAGGTCTGGGTGCGGGTGCAAACCCGGAAGTGGGCCGTAACGCTGCTGATGAAGACCGTGAAGCACTGCGCGCCGCATTAGATGGCGCGGACATGGTCTTTATTGCCGCAGGTATGGGCGGCGGCACCGGTACGGGCGCCGCGCCGGTTGTGGCTGAAGTGGCTAAAGATTTGGGTATCCTGACTGTTGCTGTCGTGACCAAGCCTTTCAATTTTGAAGGCAAGAAGCGTATGGCCTTCGCGGAGCAGGGTATCACTGAACTGTCCAAACACGTGGACTCCCTGATCACCATCCCGAACGACAAGCTGCTGAAAGTGCTGGGTCGCGGTATTTCTCTGCTTGACGCTTTCGGCGCGGCAAACGACGTACTGAAAGGCGCAGTGCAGGGTATCGCCGAGCTGATTACCCGTCCGGGCCTGATGAACGTCGACTTCGCTGACGTACGTACCGTAATGTCAGAAATGGGCTATGCAATGATGGGCTCTGGTCTGGCAAGCGGTGAAGATCGTGCTGAAGAAGCGGCTGAAATGGCGATCTCTTCCCCGCTTCTGGAAGATATCGACCTGTCTGGCGCGCGCGGCGTGCTGGTCAACATCACTGCTGGCTTCGATCTGCGTCTGGATGAGTTCGAGACTGTCGGTAACACTATCCGTGCATTTGCCTCGGATAATGCGACCGTGGTTATCGGTACTTCCCTTGACCCGGATATGAACGACGAACTGCGCGTGACTGTTGTTGCAACCGGTATTGGTATGGACAAACGTCCGGAAATTACCCTGGTGACCAACAAGCAGACTCAGCAGCCGGTTATGGATCGCTACCAGCAGCACGGTATGACCCCGCTGACGCAGGAGCAGAAACCAGCCGCGAAAGTGGTTAACGACAATACGCCGCAGACCACGAAAGAACCGGATTACCTGGATATTCCGGCGTTTTTACGTAAGCAGGCTGATTAAGAATTAGCTCAAAGTTGGGAATCCCCGCTCTTTGTGCTAAACTGGCCGTCCGAATGTATAGTACACTTCGGTTGGATAGTTAATTTGGCGAGATTATACGATGATCAAACAAAGGACACTTAAACGTATCGTTCAGGCGACTGGCGTCGGTTTACACACCGGCAAGAAAGTCACACTGACGTTACGCCCTGCGCCGGCCAATACCGGGGTCATCTATCGTCGCACCGACTTGAATCCACCGGTAGATTTTCCGGCCGATGCCAAATCTGTGCGTGATACAATGCTCTGTACTTGTCTGGTGAATGAGCATGACGTGCGGATTTCTACCGTTGAGCACCTCAACGCCGCATTGGCGGGGCTGGGTATCGACAACATCATTGTTGAAGTCGATGCGCCAGAAATCCCAATTATGGACGGCAGTGCTGCACCGTTCGTTTATCTGCTGCTGGATGCCGGCATCGATGAATTGAACTGTGCGAAGAAATTTGTTCGCATCAAAGAGACTGTACGTGTCGAAGATGGCGACAAATGGGCTGAATTCAAACCTTACAATGGTTTTTCGTTGGATTTTACCATCGACTTTAACCATCCGGCGATTGATGCCAGTACCCAGCGCTATGCAATGAACTTCTCTGCCGACGCCTTTATGCGCCAGATTAGTCGTGCACGTACCTTCGGTTTCATGCGTGATATCGAATATCTGCAGTCCCGTGGCCTGTGCCTGGGCGGCAGCTTCGATTGTGCCATCGTTGTTGACGATTATCGCGTACTGAACGAAGACGGTCTGCGTTTTGAGGACGAATTCGTTCGTCACAAAATGCTGGATGCGATCGGTGACTTGTTCATGTGTGGTCACAACATTATTGGTGCATTTACCGCGTTTAAATCCGGTCATGCGCTGAATAATAAACTTCTGCAGGCAGTCCTGGCCAAACAGGAAGCCTGGGAATATGTGACCTTCGAAGACGACGCTGAATTGCCGCTGGCGTTCAAAGCACCGACAATGGTTCTGGCATAAGCCTGACCATTTCATAAATTCGACTGGCAACCTGGCACTCTCTCCGGTCAGGGAACCAGTCGTTTTTTATTTCTGCCTTTTCATTTCCCTTTCTTGTGCGATCGCTGTTTTCTTGCGCACTTTTCCGCTGCTCTTATCGTCATTGATGCTGCTGTAATCAGGCATTAATGGTAATATGCACGGCATCATTCATGCGGCCTCCGCGTTGACTGCGCTTGTTCACCCATGTCACGTACTTATGTACGCTCCACGGGATTCACTCGCTTGTCGCCTTGATGCAACTTGAATGATTTTGTGCAATTCTGTGCGCGGAAAATAATAATCTCTGGGGTAGACATTACGTGAGTGGGTTACTGACGCGTTGGCGACAGTTAGGTAGACGCTATTTCTGGCCGCATCTCCTGTTGGGGATGGTTGCTGCCAGTTTCGGCCTGCCTGCGCTCGCAAATAACGCCGAGCCTGCTTCGCCTGCCCGCGAGACCACCAGCAATCATAACCCTGCCACGAAAGTCAATTTCACGCAGTTAGCCCTGCTGGAAGCGAACCGTCGCCCATCGTTTAGCGTTGATTACTGGCATCAGCATGCCATTCGCACGGTCATTCGCCATCTCTCGTTTGCCATGGCGCCTCAAGCGCTGCCCGTTGCCGAAGCCACGTCCACCACGCCATTGCAGGCCGCCCAGCATCTTGCTTTGCTGGACACCCTTAATGCGTTACTCACGGTTGAAAGCAAGCCGCCGGCCATTGTGCGTCAGGCCGCTGCTGCGCCGTCAGTCGCGCCCGCTGCTTTTAGCATCCCCGCATGGGTAAGCCAGGTTCAGGGCATCCGCGCTGGGCCGCAACGCCTCGTCTGAAAATAGTCGTCTTTCTTTTATTTTCCTGACTCCGCAAGGCGGGGCGTTTGAGATTTTATTATGCTAATCAATTTATTAACGAAAGTATTTGGTAGTCGTAACGATCGTACCCTGCGCCGTATGCGCAAAGCGGTCACTGCAATTAACGCGATGGAACCGGAGATGGAAAAACTCTCCGATGACGAGCTGAAAGGCAAAACCGCGGAATTCCGCGCACGCCTGGAAAAAGGTGCCAGCCTGGAAAGCCTGCTTCCGGAAGCATTTGCCGTTGTCCGTGAAGCCAGTAAACGCGTCTTCGGCATGCGTCACTTCGACGTACAGCTGCTGGGTGGTATGGTGCTTAACGATCGTTGCATCGCAGAAATGCGTACCGGTGAAGGTAAAACTCTTACCGCGACCCTGCCGGCGTATCTGAATGCGCTGACCGGTAAAGGGGTTCACGTAGTAACCGTCAACGACTATCTGGCGCAACGTGACGCCGAAAACAACCGTCCGCTGTTCGAATTCCTCGGCATGACCGTGGGGATCAACATGTCTGGCCTGCCTGCGCCCGCAAAACGTGAAGCGTATGCGGCAGATATTACTTACGGTACTAACAACGAATACGGGTTTGACTACCTGCGCGACAACATGGCGTTCAGCCCTGAAGAGCGCGTACAGCGTAAACTGCACTATGCGCTGGTGGATGAGGTCGACTCCATCCTGATCGATGAAGCGCGTACCCCGCTTATCATTTCCGGCCCGGCTGAAGACAGCTCGGAAATGTATAAGAAAATGAACAAAATTATCCCGCATCTGGTACGTCAGGACAAAGAAGACTCCGACACCTTCCAGGGCGAAGGCCACTTCTCTGTCGATGAGAAAGCGCGTCAGGTCAACCTGACCGAGCGCGGCCTGGTACTGATTGAAGAACTGCTGGTGAAAGAAGGTATCATGGACGAAGGCGAGTCGCTGTACTCTCCGGGCAACATCATGCTGATGCACCACGTGACTGCCGCGCTGCGCGCGCATGTGCTGTTCACCCGTGACGTTGACTACATCGTCAAAGATGGCGAAGTCATCATCGTCGATGAACACACTGGCCGTACTATGCAGGGACGTCGTTGGTCTGATGGCCTGCATCAGGCTGTGGAAGCCAAAGAAGGCGTGGAGATCCAGAACGAGAACCAGACGCTGGCCTCCATCACCTTCCAGAACTACTTCCGTCTGTATGAAAAACTGGCCGGTATGACCGGTACCGCCGATACGGAAGCCTTCGAATTCAGCTCAATCTACAAGCTGGATACCGTGGTGGTGCCGACCAACCGTCCGATGATTCGTAAAGACATGCCGGACCTGGTCTACATGACCGAAGCGGAAAAAATTCAGGCGATCATTGCAGACATTAAAGAGCGTACGGCTAATGGTCAGCCCGTCCTGGTCGGGACAATCTCCATCGAGAAATCCGAAGTGGTGTCTAACGAGCTGGTGAAGGCGGGCATCAAACATAACGTTCTGAACGCCAAATTCCACGCCAACGAAGCGGCGATTGTTGCTCAGGCAGGTTATCCGGCGGCAGTGACTATCGCCACCAACATGGCGGGTCGTGGTACCGATATTATGCTCGGCGGTAGCTGGCAGGCTGAAGTTGCCGCGCTGGAAAACCCAACCGAAGAGCAAATTGCGCAGATTAAAGCTGACTGGCAGGTACGCCACGACGCGGTGCTGGCGGCAGGTGGTCTGCACATTATTGGTACCGAGCGTCATGAATCTCGCCGTATCGATAACCAGTTGCGTGGTCGTTCGGGCCGTCAGGGCGACGCCGGTTCCTCTCGCTTCTACCTGTCGATGGAAGATGCGCTGATGCGTATTTTTGCCTCCGACCGTGTGTCCGGCATGATGCGTAAACTGGGTATGAAAGAAGGCGAAGCCATTGAGCACCCATGGGTGACCAAAGCGATTGCCAACGCACAGCGTAAAGTGGAAAGCCGCAACTTCGATATTCGTAAACAGCTGCTGGAATACGATGACGTCGCCAACGACCAGCGTCGCGCCATCTACACCCAGCGTAATGAACTGTTGGATGTGAGCGATGTTAGTGAAACCATCAACAGCATCCGCGAAGACGTGTTTAAAGCAACCATCGACGCGCATATTCCGCCGCAGTCGCTGGAAGAGATGTGGGACGTGCCTGGGCTGCAGGAACGTCTGAAAAATGACTTTGACCTCGACCTGCCGATCTCTGAATGGCTGGATAAAGAGCCGGAACTGCACGAAGAAACGCTGCGTGAGCGTATTCTGCAGAACGCTATTGAAGTTTATCAGCGTAAAGAAGAAGTGGTTGGTGCTGAAATGATGCGTCACTTCGAAAAAGGCGTGATGCTGCAAACCCTCGACTCCCTGTGGAAAGAGCACCTGGCGGCGATGGACTACCTGCGTCAGGGTATTCACCTGCGTGGTTATGCGCAGAAAGATCCAAAGCAGGAGTACAAACGCGAATCCTTCTCCATGTTCGCGGCGATGCTGGAATCTTTGAAATATGAAGTGATCAGCACGCTCAGCAAAGTACAGGTTCGCATGCCGGAAGAAGTGGAAGAGATGGAACAGCAGCGTCGTGAAGAGGCCGAGCGCCTGGCACAGATGCAGCAGCTTAGCCACCAGGACGAAAACACTGTGGCTGCACAGGAACTGGCAGCGCAAACGGGCGAGCGTAAAATTGGCCGTAACGATCCGTGCCCGTGCGGTTCCGGTAAAAAATACAAACAGTGCCATGGCCGTCTGAGCTAAGGTCTGATAAAAAAGTAAAAGGCGCAGAGATCTGCGCCTTTTTTTTGGATGAGACAATATGAAAATACTGCAAATCGCCGTCGGCATTATTCGCAACGACGCGGGAGAGATTTACATTACCCAACGCGCCGCTGATGCTCACATGGCAAATAAATGGGAATTTCCGGGTGGTAAAATTGAAGCGGGTGAAACAGCCGAAGAGGCGATGATCCGCGAGCTTGAGGAAGAAGTTGGCATTACCGCCAGCGAACCGCAGCTGTTTGATAAGCTGGAGTACGCGTTCCCCGATCGCCATATTACATTGTGGTTCTGGCTGGTGGAAAACTGGCAGGGTGAGCCGTGGGGAAAAGAGGGGCAACCGGGACGATGGATCGCGCAGAATGCGCTGATTGCCGATGAATTCCCCCCGGCGAATGCACCGGTTATCGAAAAATTAGTACAAACCCCGCAGGCCTGATAAGCGCAGCGCATCTGACATTGTGAATGTTAATTGTCGGATACGGCTTCGCCTTATCCGACCTACAGTTATGCGCGCAGAGTTACTGCGGGTTTTCACTCCAGTCGTCGCTATCGGATAAATCACCTGCGCTTGGAATGCGTTTCTCTTCTGCCGCCCATTCTCCTAAATCAATCAGCTGGCAGCGCTTAGAGCAAAACGGACGGTACGGGCTCTGCTCACCCCAGACTACAGATTTCTGGCAGGTGGGGCAGTTAACGATAGTTTCTTCAGACATAGTGTCTCCTTAGCAACAAGCCAGTTCGAAATCCAGACGTTCAGGAATAACGCCATTCTCGCTATCCAGCGGCACAAAGCGGATGGCAAAGCGGCTCTTATGCCCGGAAATTTGCGGATAAAGCTGTGAGGAGAGATCCAACTGTAAGCGCAGCAGATCGGCATCTTCACCGTTATCCTGGTAGAAGCCATTAAGGCTGGTCTGCTTGCGAAAAGGTGCGGAATTACGAATCAGATCGAGGATCAGATCCAGCGCCTGATTCAGCGGTTCAAGGCTGTTAAGCCAGAGTTCTACCTGTGCGTCGCGCTGCTGCTGTGGCGCATGGAGCCACATGTGTAGCGTCGGCAGATCGAAACTGCAACAGCCGCCAGGAATGCTTAAACGCTGACGCACAAGGGCAATGAGGCGATCTTCACGCAGGAATTGGCCGATACGCGGGGCGGCCATCAGGATGCTGCCGCTGTTTTTCAATTGCTGACGCACTGCATCAATGCGGTTCTGGTCAACGCCCGGCACTTCACTCCAGGCCTGCAATTTACGTTGCTGGCGTTCCAGCTCTTTAAGCATCTCTGTGCGAACGTCACCGCGTTCAAACACATCCAACAAGTCCCCTAAATTACGAAAAAAATGTAATGCGCTGGCGTGATCCGTGATGGGGAGTTGAGTACGAAGCTGCTGGTTAAGAAATTCAATACGCAGCCAGGTACGCATTTTTTCGTTCAGGGGGTGCTCAAAAAGGATGTGGGTGTGCATTAAGGTTTTTCCTGTGATACAGCCTGTGCCGCGAGCTCAAGATAGCGTGCGTGAAGGCGGGCAACATCCGAAGCGATGGCTTCTGGTGTGCCGTTGTTATCAATGACGTCATCAGCCACCGCAAGCCGCTGTTCGCGCGTCGCCTGGGCGGCAAGTATATGCTCAGCATGCTCCCGCGACACCTGGTCGCGCTGCATGGTACGAAGAATTTGCGTATCGCGTGTAACATCCACCACCAGCACGCGATCGGCGCGGGAAGCGAGATTGTTTTCCACCAGCAGGGGAACCACCCACAATACGTACGGGGAGGTGGCCTGCGCCATTTGCTGCTGGGTTTCTCGCTGAATAAGCGGGTGAAGCAGGGCGTTAAGCCAGGCTTTTTCATCAGGGTTAGCGAAGATTCGCTCGCGTAAGACGCGGCGATTAAGTGCGCCATCCGGTGTCAGGGTTTGAGGGCCAAAGTGCTCCACAATGGCATCTAACGCCGGGGTTCCGGGTTCGACAACCTGACGGGCGAGGATATCGGCATCAATAACGTTAATTCCCAGGTGAGAAAATGCATCAGCGACGGTACTTTTGCCACTGCCAATGCCACCGGTTAACGCTACGGTATACGCCATTCCTGTGAATCCTGATGAGAATTGATTTGAAAAATCAATTGGTTAAAAACAAAACACTTCAGCGCCTTTTGGTGTGCGCTCATGTTCACCGAACTGATGGTAAATTTATAGGATTGTAGCGTAAAAAAAGTGAAAATCGCAGTCTTGCGAAGCCCTGATTAGTGCGTATGATAACGTTACTGGAGTTGTGCTCTTATAATTAATGCCATTAACCCCAGGAATCCGCACATGCGTATCGAAGAAGATCTGAAGTTAGGTTTCAAAGACGTTCTTATCCGCCCTAAACGCTCTACTCTTAAAAGCCGTTCCGATGTTGAACTGGAACGCGAATTCACCTTTAAACATTCTGGTCAACGCTGGTCAGGTGTGCCGGTTATTGCCGCGAATATGGATTCCGTGGGTACCTTTGCAATGGCAAAAGCGCTGGCGTCTTTCGATATTCTGACCGCAGTACATAAGCATTACAGCGTGGAAGACTGGAAAGTTTTCGCTCAGAACGAATCCGAAGATGTGCTGAAACATGTGATGGTGTCCACCGGCACGTCTGACGCCGATTTCGAAAAAACCAAACAGATTCTGGCGCTGCACCCGATGCTGAATTTCGTGTGCATCGATGTCGCAAACGGCTACTCCGAGCACTTCGTTCAGTTCGTTGCGAAAGCGCGTCAGGCCTGGCCAACCAAAACTATTTGCGCGGGTAACGTGGTCACCGGCGAGATGTGCGAAGAGCTGATTCTGTCCGGTGCGGATATCGTCAAAGTGGGCATTGGCCCGGGTTCTGTTTGCACCACGCGTGTAAAAACCGGCGTCGGTTATCCGCAGCTTTCCGCAGTCATTGAGTGCGCAGATGCAGCGCATGGCCTTGGCGGTCAAATCGTCAGCGATGGCGGTTGTACGGTTCCGGGCGACGTGGCGAAAGCGTTTGGCGGCGGCGCTGACTTCGTGATGCTCGGCGGTATGCTGGCAGGCCACGATGAGAGCGGCGGCACCGTGGTAGAAGAGAATGGTGAAAAATTCATGCTCTTCTACGGCATGAGCTCTGAATCTGCAATGAAACGTCACGTTGGCGGCGTTGCGCAGTATCGCGCTGCGGAAGGGAAAACCGTTAAGTTGCCTCTGCGTGGCCCGGTAGATAATACCGCGCGCGATATTCTTGGCGGCCTGCGTTCAGCGTGCACCTACGTTGGGGCTTCTCGCCTGAAAGAGCTGACCAAACGCACGACCTTTATCCGCGTGCAGGAACAAGAGAACCGCGTGTTCAACAGCCTGTAATGCTTTGCGCTGGCGCTTCCCGCGCCAGCGCTTATCCCGCGCCAGCGCTTATCCCGCGCCGCTAATTGCCTCTCCCAAATGAAATATCGGCAGATACATCGCCACCACCAGCGTGCCAATAATGGCGCCGGTCACCACCAGTAGCATGGGTTCCAGCAGTGATGTCAGATCTTCCGCTAGTTGATGCGTTTTCTCACTGTGATAGTCCGCCAGATTTTTCAGCATCTGATCCAGCGCGCCGGACGCTTCCCCGGTTCTTACCAGTTGAATACACAGTGGCGTGAAAACATGAACGTTTTCCATCGCCTGCCAGATGGGGCTTCCCTGCGATATGTCATGATGAAGTCTGCTAATGACGTCCCGCCAGAGCGGTTGAGTGACCGTTTCCCCGACGGTATCCAGCCCCTGTAAGAAGGCGATGCCCGCACTTTGCGTCAGTGAAAGTACGGTAAAAATGTGGCTCAGCATCTGCCCGCGCACCAGATTGCCCATCACCGGCAGAGAAAGCGCGACCTGCGCCTGAAACCGCTGCCAGCGGGGATTGGTTTTCAGTATTCTGCCGGGAAGAAAAGGCAGCGTCAGGAACAGCGCAATCCACCCGTAGTGCAGTTTAACGGCATCCGCCATGTTCATAACGACTTGCGTGAGCATGGGCAGCGGCGTATTAAAGGTGCGATAAATCGCCGTAAATTCCGGCAGTACAAATCCCAACATCGCCACTACCACAGCGATGGCCAGCAGCAATATGATGCACGGATAGCGCAGCGCTTTTTTCACCTTCTGCGTAATAGCCTGTTGCGCTTTTTGCTGCTGCGCCAGTGCGCGACAGCAGATATCCAGCTTGCCCGTTACCTCCCCGGTGCGGATCATCGCCAGATAGAGCGGGGGAAAAGCTTCCGGCCACTGCCGCAATCCGTCGGAAAGCGAAACCCCTTCCGCCAACCGTTGAGAGAGCGTGCCGAGCAAGGCCTGCCACTGTGGTACAGGATGCTGACGAGCCAGCATTTCCAGCCCATCCGAGAGCGTGAGCCCGGCTTGCAGCAGTGTCGCCAGCTGCTCGATAATTTCGCAGCGCCAGTTTGTGCGCCAGTACGACGTCCTGAGGGTAGAGCGGCGTAGCGCCAGCGTGGTAATACCCTGCTTCTGCAATAAAACCAGTGCCTCCGGGCGATTAGGTGCCCACAGCGTTCCATTCCTTTCTTCACCGTGATGCGACAGGCCGCGCCAGCGCCAGAATTGATTAGCCACCATGCGGAAGCCCCATCACGCGCAGTAACTCTTCCTGGGTTGTAAGCCCGCGCTCTACGGCCATACAACCGTTCTCAAACAGCGTTGTCATGCCCGCCAAACGCGCTTTCTGCACCAGTTCTTCGGTTCCGCGACCTGCGGCAATGGCGTGGCGCAGATCGTTGTTAAGCGGTAGGATCTCGAAGATCGCCGCACGCCCCAGATAACCGTGATAACAATGCTGGCAACCAGCCGCCTGCCAGTGCGGCAATGCGCGGGGCCAGAGCGCGCGGGGTAGCGGTGCTTCTACACCGTTTTTCTCCCGGCAGTGCGGGCACAGCTTACGTACCAACCGTTGGGCTACCACAAGCTGGAGCGCTGATGAGATCATCCAGCGCGCCACGCCCATTTGTTCCAGGCGCACCAGCGTTTCAACGGTGGAATTGGTGTGCAAGGTAGAAAGCACCAGGTGCCCGGTTTGCGCGGCTTTGATGGCAATTTCTGCCGTTTCACCGTCGCGAATCTCGCCCACCATCACAATATCCGGATCCTGGCGTAACAGGGCGCGCAGTACGCTCTGAAAGGTCAGACCGGCGCGAGGATTAATTTGCGTTTGATTCAGCCCTTCGATGGGGATTTCAACGGGGTCTTCCACGCTGCAAATATTGATGTCGCTGCGATTACGTTGTTGCAGGGCACTATACAGTGTCACAGTTTTACCGCTGCCCGTCGGCCCGGTCACCAGGAGAAGCCCCTGGGGTTGATTGAGCGCATCAGCAAACAGTGCCAGTTGATCGCCGCTCATACCGAGCTGATGGATATCCAGCGCCTGTTCAACATTGTGCAGCAGGCGCAGTACCACCTTTTCACCGTAACGACACGGCAGCGTGGCGATACGAAAAGAGACGGACTGACCGGCGAGCTCCACGGTAAATTGCCCGTCCTGGGGTATGCGACGTTCGGCTATATCAAGATTGCCTAACACTTTCAGGCGTGCAGTGAGCGTTGCCGCCAGCGAAAGCGGTAGCGTAGAAAACACATGCAGCACGCCATCAACGCGTAACCTGAGACGCAGGTGATGTTCACCCGGTTCAAAATGGATATCTGATGCGCGCTGCAGCAATGCCTGTTCCAGCGTGCGGTTCAGCAGATCGACCGCGCTGCGAGAATCATCATTGGCGGCTGGCTGGCGGTTGCTGTAAGCTGTAAGTGCTTATCCATCCTCTCCTGACTCCAGCACTCGATATCGACGCGTTTTTGTGTCGCAAAACGCAGGGCATCCATCAGTTCATCCGATGGCGCACCGACAACGGCAATACTTAACACGCTCTGATCGTTGCTAATTAACTGGGCGTGATGTTTTTTACACAGCGCGAGAAGCTGATCCTGTTTCATCGTCGCCTCCGGTTTACTGCGCATCGAAGCGGAAAACATCTTCGCAGGCCTTCTGAAGGGCGCTGTCGCTCTGAATGTTGCAAACGCGCGTCCAGCCGGTCACGCCGTTGGCGTTATCCCAGCCCGGCGTCATGGTGACCGACAGGCCGTTCAGGCTCTCCTGGCCGGTGAGAACAACCACGCCTTTGGCGATACTCATGCCAGAGACATAACGCGTGGTGGTGGGCGAGGGAATGCCGTTACTGCCGCCATCGCAACTGTTCAGCCCGCCATGGTCGAGGGCGCACAGTTCAATGGCCGTGCGATAGGGGACGAAGGTTTGCAACATGTCGGTGAGCGCGGCTTTGCGCAGGTAGTTTTGGTACGCCGGGATCCCGATGGCGCTTAAGATGGCGATGATGCCGATCACCACCATCAGCTCGATAAGGGTAAATCCTTTTTGCTTTTCCATAATGCACTCCTGGTTGAGATGGCGGGAGTGTGTCAGAGCCGTGAAGCGGGTGCGAGGGGCAAAAATCATTTCAGGAAAGCGCGTTCCAGAGCGTTTTCATGCGTTGCAGAAGACGACATGAAAAATGGAAGGGGGGGCGGAAAATGACTGGAGGGGATGTGCTTGTCCGGCCTGCACAGAGAGCAGGCCGGATTGTGGGAACTAACGGAAACGCATGGAGAGGTCTAACGCGCGGACGTGCTTGGTCAGTGCGCCAACGGAGATATAATCCACGCCGGTTTCGGCGAATTCGCGAATGGTGTCAAAGGTTACGTTGCCGGAGACTTCCAGTCGAGCCCGGCCATTAGTGATGGCGACAGCCTGACGCATCAGTTCGGTGTCAAAGTTATCGAGCATGATGATATCGGCGCCGGCTTTCAGCGCGTCTTCCAGCTCTTCCAGGTTTTCCACTTCCACTTCCACCGGCACATCCGGGTGCAGCCAGAAGGCTTTTTCCACCGCCTGACGCACGGAGCCAGAAGCGATGATATGGTTTTCTTTAATCAGGAACGCATCGGAAAGACCCAGACGGTGATTCGCGCCGCCGCCGCACAGCACGGCGTATTTTAGCGCGGTACGGAGGCCTGGCAGCGTTTTGCGGGTATCGAGTAATTGCGTTTTAGTGCCTTCCAGTAAATCGACATAGCGACGCACTTCACTGGCAACGCCCGAGAGGGTTTGCACGAAATTGAGCGCGGTGCGTTCACCGGTCAGCAGGACGCGGGAAGGGCCATCGATTTCAAACAGCGGCTGGTTGGCTTTCAGCAGGTCGCCATCGTCTACGTGCCACGTCAGCGTGACATCGTCGCCCGCCAGTTGAATAAATACCTCTTCAACCCAGCGCTTTCCGCAGAAGACGCCGTCTTCACGGGTGATCACTACCGCGTGAGAGCGCGTTTCTGCTGGCAGAAGTTGTGCGGTAATGTCGTTATTGGCATCCACTTCTCCGCCCAGATCTTCACGGAGCGCCTGTGCCACGGCGTTGGGAATGTCGAGATTGATACGTTCCAGAAGCGCGTCACGTCGGTGGTCTGGGTTGTAGCGGCGAGGCGGCATGATAAAACTCCAAATTGGTAACGATTCGAAAGGTTTAAACATGCTACTCTGAACCGAGAATCAGCACCACACATAAGGAGATCCAGCATGTTGTTAGATGAGGGATGGCTGGTGGGCGCGCGTCATGTACCGTCGCCACACTTTGACTGCCGCCCGGACGATGAAACCCCGTCATTGCTGGTTGTTCACAATATCAGTTTACCCCCTGGCGAATTTGGCGGCCCATGGATAGATGCGCTGTTTACCGGCACGCTCGACCCTGACGCCCATCCTTTTTTCGCCGAGATTTCCCATCTGCGCGTTTCTGCCCATTGTCTGATTCGCCGTGACGGGGAAATTGTGCAGTATGTTCCTTTCGATAAGCGCGCCTGGCATGCGGGGGTGTCCGAATACCAGGGCCGCGAGCGCTGTAATGATTTTTCGATTGGCATTGAGCTGGAAGGCACCGATACGCTGGCCTACACCGATGTGCAGTATCAGCAACTGGCGGCGTTAACCCAGGCGCTGATAACGATTTATCCGGCTATCGCCGATAATATGGCAGGACACTGTGATATCGCACCCGTGCGCAAAACCGATCCGGGCCCGGCGTTTGACTGGGCTCGTTTTCGCGCACTGGTCGCCCCTTCGTCAGATAAGGAGATGACATGACGCTGTTTACCACGTTGCTGGTACTGATTGCCGAGCGTTTATTCAAGCTCGGCGAGCACTGGCAGCTCGACCATCGGCTGGAAGTGTTGTTCCGCCGCATCAAACGCTTTTCCTTTGCTGCCACACTGCTGATGACGGCGGTAGCGATGGTGGTGGTGTTTTTAATTCAGCGCGCGCTCGACGGGCTGCTGTTTAACGTCCCGCTGCTGGTGTTCTGGATTTTACTCGGCCTGCTGTGCATTGGCGCAGGGCGCGTGCGGCTGCACTATCACGCATACCTGAAGGCGGCATCGCTCAATGATAGCCACGCGCGTGATGCGATGGCCTGCGAGTTGACGATGATCCACGGCGTGCCATCGGGATGCGATGAGCGCGAGTTTCTGCGCGAGCTGCAAAATGCGCTGATGTGGATTAACTACCGCTTCTACCTTGCCCCGCTGTTCTGGTTTGTTGTTGGCGGCCCGTGGGGGCCGGTGCTGCTGATGGGCTATTCGTTCCTGCGCGCGTGGCAGTCCTGGCTTGCGCGTTATCAGACGCCACATCATCGTTTGCAGTCAGGTATCGATGCCATTTTGCATATTGTGGACTGGATCCCGGTGCGGCTGGTGGGCGTGGTTTACGCGCTGCTTGGTCATGGTGAGAAGGCGCTGCCTGCGTGGTTTGCTTCGCTGGGCGATCGCCATACTTCGCAATACCAGGTGCTGACGCAACTGGCACAGTATTCGCTGGCGCGTGAGCCGCACGTTGACCGCGTTGAGACGCCAAAAGCGGCGGTATCAATGGCGAAGAAAACCTCGTTTGTGGTGGTGGTGATTATGGCGCTGCTGACCATTTATGGGACGCTGGTGTAAGGATTCATGGAGTGGTGCGGGTAGTGCCGGATGCGCTGACGCTTATCCGGCCTACGGGGGGATTTGTCTGCCCGGTATGCGCGAGCGCTCCCGGGCAACGGCTTAGATCGTATCCGCAGGCGGCACGCCGAAATCCGGCATGCCATCTTCCTGCCAGCGCACCAGTTTCAACCGCGTATGGCGATTCGGATCATATAACGGGTCGCCTTCAATCTCCGTGTAATTCCTCGCGTGATACACCAACACATCCTCGCCATCAGGCGTTTGGGTAAAGCTATTATGCCCGGGCCCGTACTGGCGGTTTTCATAACTGGTGGTGAACACCGGCTGCGGTGATTTATGCCAGTTTTCCGGCGTCGTCATATCGGCGTTAAAATCAATCCACAGCAGACCCATGCAGTAGTTTTCATCCGTAGCGCTGGCTGAGTAGCTGACAAAGAGCTTATCGCCATGCACCAGCACCGCGGGCCCTTCGTTGACCAGAAAACCCCGACACTCCCACTCGAACTCTGGTTTACTGAGCATCACCGGTTCACCTTTTATCGTCCACGGGTTTTCCAGTTCAGCCAGATAGATGTTGGAGTTTCCGGCAATCTCCGGCGATTTTTGCGCCCACAGATACCACTGTTTTCCCTGATGATGGAATGTGGTAGCGTCCAGGCTGAAGGTATCGAACGGGGTTTTTACCTGGCCCCGCTCAACCCATTCTCCGCTGAGTGGATCCGCATCATCGCAGGTCAGCGCATACATCCGGTGCTGGAACATGCCCAGAGAGTCCAGCGCCTGCGTAGGTGCGGCGGCGAAGTAAATCACCCATTGACCGCCAATCTTATGCAGTTCCGGCGCCCAGATAAGCTCGCACATCGGGCCGCTTTCGGGTTTACGCCAGACAACAACCGGTTCGGCACTGCGCAGCCCGTCAAGGCTGGCGGCGCGGCGGATTTCCAGCCGGTCGTACTCCGGCACCGAGGCGATAAAGTAATACGCTCCCTGATGCTGCAAAATGAAGGGATCGGCGCGTTGTTCAATAAAAGGATTGGGCCAGTGATTCATTATGCTTTCCTTACGTGCTCGGTGATTTTTTCTGCCTGGTATTCATTCAGTTCACGATAGTTTTCGCGACGTTTTTCCAGATCGGACTGAATCTGTTTCATCAGTTCACGGTCAACTTTCAGCATCCGCACAATTCCGGCGGTAATCAGATACCCGACGCCTGGAATGACGGTAAACAACAGCATGATACCGTTGAGCGTAGTTTCGCTTTGCTGCTTCGCGCCTGCATCGTAGCCATACCAGGAGAGCAGGAAGCCCACCATTGCGCCTGCAATCGCCAGCCCGACCTTAAGGAAGAAGAGGTTACCGGAGAAGCTGATCCCGGTAATACGTTTACCGGTTTTCCACTCGCCGTAGTCATCGACGTCCGCCATCAGCGACCAGTGCAGCGGGGAAGGGATCTGGTGCAGGATATTGAGCAGGAAGTAGAGCACCACGATCATGACCGTCGCGTGCGGGTCGAAGAAGTAGAAGGCGATTGAGAAGATAGCCAGCGCAATGTTGGTCCAGAAGAAGACCTTGAGCTTACACCAGCGGTCGGTGAGCACCTTCGCCAGCATACTGCCGAACATCATCCCGACGACGCCGAGGCTGATAAACAGCGTGGCGAAATGCGTGCTCTGGCCCATCACCCAGGTGACGTAATACATGGTCGCCGCCATACGGATAAAGCCCGGGCAAACGTTACACAGTGTCAGCAGCAGGATGCGCACCCACTGGTCATTTTTCCACACATCTTTCAGGTCTTGTTTCAGCTCATCGTTGGTCTGCACAGCGGGTTTAACGCGCTCGCGCACCGTGGCAAAGCAGAACAGGAACATACACATGCCGATAAACGCCAGTACGGTCATCGCCATCTGGTAGCCTTTAGCTTTATCACCACCGCCAAACCAGTCCACCATTGGAAGCAGGGTCAATGACAGCAGCAACGTGGCGATACCGACCAGCACGAAGCGATAGGACTGGCAGGCAACGCGCTCTTTTGGGTCATTGGTGATGACGCTACCCAACGAGCAGTAAGGAATATTGATGGCGGTATAGGTAATCGACAGCAGGAAGTAGGTCACAAAGGCATAGATAACTTTGCTGCTATAAGTCCATTCCGGCGTGGTAAACATCAGTACGCTGAATAATGCGTAGGGGAACGCCATCCACAGTAACCATGGACGAAATCGCCCATATTTACTGCGGGTACGGTCGGCGAGCGCCCCCATAATGGGATCGGTGACGGCATCAATGACGCGAACGGAAAGCAGCAGAACGCCGACCAGCGCCGGGGCGAGTCCAAAAATATCAGTATAAAAATAGTTAACGAACAGCATGATAGCGCCGAAGATGATGTTACATCCGGCATCTCCCATGCCATAACCAATTTTCTCTTTGATTGATAACTTATTGTTATTCATTGCCGAAACTCCCTCTGACGGTATGGAGAGAATTATTGGCTGGTGGCCCGCGAAATGCGTTGCAGTATAACGGCGAGGATATGGACTAAATAGCTGAGCAGAGGAAAGTGTGAAGCGGGTAACAGAGTCGGCCCCTTCCACAGGGAAGGGGCCTGAGAAGTGATTAATGTGCCTTCACGGCCGTTTTCGCACCCTTCTGTTTCACCATAAAGCCGACGCCCAGAATGCAGATCCATACCGGGATCAGGTATACGGAAATCGCCATGCCCGGCGTCATCAGCATGATAACCAGCACTGCGACCATGAACAGCAGGCAAACCCAGTTGCCAAGCGGGTAGAACAGCGCCGGGAAGCGCGGTGTAACGCCCTGTTGCTGTTTCGCTTTGCGGAATTTCATGTGTGCAAGGCTAATCATCGCCCAGTTGATTACCAGCGCGGAGACCACCAGCGCCATCAGCAGGCCGAACGCGGATTCCGGTGCCAGGTAGTTGATCAGCACACACAGCGCGGTCACCACGGCGGAAACCAGAATGGTATTGACCGGTACGCCGCGTTTATCAACGGAGAGCAGCGCTTTTGGCGCATTTCCCTGCTGGGCCAGGCCGAACAGCATACGGCTGTTGCAGTAGACGCAACTGTTGTAAACGGAAAGCGCGGCAGTCAGAACCACAACGTTCAGTGCGTTAGCCACCAGGGTATCGCCCAGTTCGTGGAAGATCAGAACAAACGGGCTGACATCAGCGGTGACGCGCGTCCACGGCAGCAGAGAAAGCAGAACCGCCAGTGAACCCACATAGAAAATCAGAATACGGTAAATCACCTGGTTGGTGGCTTTTGGAATGCTTTGCTCCGGGTTATCGGCTTCTGCGGCGGTGATACCCACCAGCTCAAGCCCACCGAAGGAGAACATGATGATAGCCATCATCATTACCAGGCCTTGCATGCCGTGCGGCAGGAATCCGCCCTGTTCCCACAGGTTGCGAACCGTCGCCTGAGGGCCCGCGTTACCGCTGAAAAGCAACCAGCCGCCGAACAGGATCATCCCGACAACGGCAACCACTTTAATGATGGCGAACCAGAACTCCATTTCACCAAACACTTTTACATTGGTGAGGTTGATGGCGTTGATCAGAATAAAGAAGGCCGCAGCGGAAGCCCAGGTCGGGATTTCCGGATACCAGAACTGGATGTATTTACCGACCGCGGTGAGTTCCGCCATGGCAACCAGTACGTACAGTACCCAGTAGTTCCAGCCTGACGCGAAGCCGGCGAAGCTGCCCCAGTATTTATAAGCGAAGTGGCTGAATGACCCGGCTACCGGCTCTTCGACGACCATTTCACCCAACTGGCGCATGATCAGGAAGGCTATAAAGCCTGCAATGGCATAACCCAGAATAATGCCCGGACCGGCTGACTGGATAACGGAGGCACTGCCGAGAAACAGGCCGGTACCGATAGCTCCACCCAGCGCAATCAGCTGGATATGGCGGTTTTTGAGGCCGCGCTTCAGCTGGTCGCTGTGCTGTTGACCTTCCATCATGAAACCTCGTGTGTGGTTGTTATTTGTACGTGTGTAATCAAGGGATTCCGTTTCCTGTATTTTTATGTTTACGAAAGAGAACTAATAAAAATGAGAGGAACTCTTTCGTCCTGGGAAGAATAGTGGTAAGCGCGCAGAAATGCACCTGCTTTATGAATGGTTGATGACGGATTGAATAAAAAGAAACCAGTTGTAAGTGTAGCAGCCTGCCCCAGAAGTGGGTAAGCATGTACGTTTAATCAACAATAAATGCATAAATATTCAATGGTTGGTGAAGTGAAACGCTTCAGTTTGCGTAGTTTTCGTATATTTTTCGTTAATTGTACTTCCAACGTGGTAAAGACATTTTTTGTGCAAGGTTACAATTCTGAAACATCATTTCTGTAATGTTGTTAAAAAGTGCGTGGTTTACTGATTTCAATCAAAACCTGTATGGACAGAAGGTGAATACTTTGTTACTTTACCGCTACGAACTTGAAATTGGTAAGACCAATTGACTCCGGGCTAATGGCAGGTACAGGGAACTATGGCCTACAGCAAAATCCGCCAACCAAAACTTTCTGATGTGATTGAGCAGCAGTTGGAGTTTTTGATTCTTGAGGGGACGTTACGCCCCGGCGAAAAACTTCCACCTGAACGCGAACTGGCGAAACAGTTCGACGTATCCCGTCCCTCGCTGCGTGAGGCGATTCAACGTCTCGAAGCGAAAGGGTTACTGCTTCGTCGCCAGGGCGGCGGGACTTTTGTACAAAGCAGCCTATGGCAGAGCTTCAGCGATCCGCTGGTTGAGCTTCTGTCCGACCACCCTGAATCCCAGTTTGATCTGCTTGAAACCCGTCACGCGCTTGAAGGTATCGCGGCCTATTACGCGGCACTGCGCAGCACTGATGAAGATCGCGAACGTATTCGTGAATTACATCAGGCCATCGAACGGGCTCAACAATCGGGCGACCTCGACGCGGAGTCGAGCGCCGTCGTCCAGTATCAAATCGCCGTGACCGAAGCCGCCCACAATGTGGTGCTGCTCCATTTGCTAAGGTGTATGGAGCCGATGTTGGCACAAAACGTTCGGCAGAACTTCGAGTTGCTGTATGCCCGTCGGGAGATGCTTCCGCAGGTCAGCAATCATCGCACCCGAATTTTCGAGGCGATTGTCGCCGGTGAGCCGGAGCAGGCGCGTGAAGCGTCGCACCGTCACCTGGCCTTTATTGAAGAGATTTTGCTGGACAGGAGTCGTGAACAGAGCCGCCGTGAACGCTCGTTACGTCGCCTGCAACAGCGCAAGGATTGAGTTTTTTCTGGCAGCGGTTTTACCAGAAGATGAGAAAAGCGCCATCAGGCGCACGGCAACTAAACACAGAACCTGTCTTATTGTGTTTTCCCGTGAAAGCACAATGGGACAGGTTCCAGATAAATCAACGTACTAGATAGATAAGGAAAACCCCATGTCAGAACGTTTCCCAAATGACGTGGATCCGATCGAAACTCGCGACTGGTTACAGGCGATCGAATCGGTTATCCGTGAAGAAGGTGTTGAGCGCGCTCAGTATCTGATCGACCAGGTGCTGTCTGAAGCCCGTAAAGGCGGCGTTCAGGTAGCTGCTGGTGCAGGTGCTAGCGGTTATGTAAACACTATTGCCGTTGAAGACGAACCGGAATACCCGGGCGATCTGGATCTGGAACGTCGTATTCGCTCTGCTATCCGCTGGAACGCGATCATGACCGTTCTGCGCGCATCCAAAAAAGATCTGGAACTGGGTGGCCACATGGCATCCTTCCAGTCTTCCGCAACCTTCTACGAAGTGTGCTTTAACCACTTCTTCCGTGCACGCAACGAGCAGGATGGCGGCGATCTGGTTTACTTCCAGGGCCACATCTCTCCGGGCGTTTACGCACGTGCGTTCCTTGAAGGTCGCCTGACCGAAGAACAAATGAACAACTTCCGTCAGGAAGTTCACGGTAAGGGCTTGTCCTCTTACCCGCACCCGAAACTGATGCCGGAATTCTGGCAGTTCCCGACCGTATCAATGGGTCTGGGCCCAATCGGTGCGATCTACCAGGCTAAATTCCTGAAATATCTGGAACACCGTGGCCTGAAAGATACCTCTAAACAAACCGTTTACGCGTTCCTCGGCGATGGCGAGATGGACGAACCGGAATCCAAAGGTGCGATCACTATCGCCACCCGTGAAAAACTGGATAACCTGGTCTTCGTGATCAACTGTAACCTGCAACGTCTGGATGGCCCGGTCACCGGTAACGGCAAGATCATCAACGAACTGGAAGGCATCTTCGGTGGTGCTGGCTGGAACGTTATCAAGGTTATCTGGGGTAGCCGTTGGGATGAGCTGCTGCGTAAAGACACCAGCGGTAAACTGATCCAGTTGATGGAAGAAACCGTCGACGGCGATTATCAGACCTTCAAATCCAAAGATGGCGCTTACGTGCGTGAGCACTTCTTCGGTAAATATCCGGAAACCGCAGCCCTGGTTGCAGACTGGACTGATGAGCAGATCTGGGCACTGAACCGTGGTGGTCACGATCCGAAGAAAGTCTACGCTGCACTGAAAAAAGCGCAGGAAACTAAAGGCAAAGCAACGGTTATCCTGGCCCATACCATTAAAGGTTACGGCATGGGTGATACCGCTGAAGGTAAAAACATCGCTCACCAGGTTAAGAAAATGAACATGGACGGCGTGCGTTACATTCGCGACCGTTTCAATGTGCCGGTGACCGACGAGCAGGTTGAAAACCTCTCTTACCTGACCTTCCCGGAAGGTTCTCCAGAGCATACTTATCTGCATGCACAGCGTCAGAAACTGCACGGTTACCTGCCGAGCCGTCAGACCCACTTCTCTGAGAAGCTGGAACTGCCGACTCTGGAAGATTTCGCGCCGCTGCTGGAAGAGCAGAACAAAGAGATCTCTACCACTATCGCTTTCGTTCGTGCCCTGAACGTGATGCTGAAGAACAAGTCGATTAAAGATCGTCTGGTTCCAATCATTGCTGATGAAGCGCGTACTTTCGGTATGGAAGGTCTGTTCCGTCAGATTGGTATTTACAGCCCGAACGGCCAGCAGTACACCCCGCAGGACCGTGAGCAGGTTGCTTACTACAAAGAAGACGAGAAAGGTCAGATCCTGCAGGAAGGTATCAACGAACTGGGTGCTGGCGCATCCTGGCTGGCTGCTGCGACCTCTTACAGCACCAACAACCTGCCGATGATCCCGTTCTATATTTACTACTCCATGTTCGGGTTCCAGCGTATCGGTGACCTGTGCTGGCAGGCAGGCGACCAGCAGGCTCGCGGCTTCCTGATCGGTGGTACTTCTGGTCGTACGACCCTGAACGGTGAAGGTCTGCAGCACGAAGATGGTCACAGCCATATTCAGTCTCTGACTATCCCGAACTGTATCTCTTACGATCCGTCTTACGCGTACGAAGTTGCGGTCATCATGCATGATGGTCTGGAACGTATGTACGGTGAGAAACAAGAGAACGTTTACTACTACATCACCACGCTGAACGAAAACTACCACATGCCGGCAATGCCGGAAGGTGCTGAGGAAGGTATCCGTAAGGGTATCTACAAACTCGAAACCGTTGAAGGTAGCAAAGGTAAAGTTCAGCTGCTGGGCTCCGGTTCTATCCTGCGTCACGTTCGTGAAGCAGCACAGATCCTGGCGAAAGATTACGGCGTAGGTTCTGACGTTTATAGCGTAACGTCCTTCACTGAACTGGCGCGTGATGGTCAGGATTGTGAGCGCTGGAACATGCTGCACCCGATGGAAACCCCGCGCGTTCCGTACATCGCTCAGGTGATGAACGATGCTCCGGCTGTGGCTTCCACCGACTATATGAAACTGTTCGCCGAGCAGGTTCGTACTTATGTACCGGCTGATGACTACCGTGTACTGGGTACTGATGGCTTCGGTCGTTCCGACAGCCGTGAAAACCTGCGTCACCACTTCGAAGTTGATGCTTCCTATGTGGTTGTAGCGGCGCTGGGCGAACTGGCTAAACGTGGCGAAATCGATAAGAAAGTGGTTGCTGACGCAATTACCAAATTCAACATCGATGCAGAAAAAGTTAACCCGCGTCTGGCGTAAGAGGTAAAAGAATAATGGCTATCGAAATCAAAGTACCGGATATCGGGTCTGATGAAGTTGAAATCACCGAGATCCTGGTCAAAGTGGGCGACAAAGTTGAAGCTGAACAGTCGCTGATCACCGTAGAAGGCGATAAAGCCTCTATGGAAGTTCCGTCTCCGCAGGCTGGCGTGGTTAAAGAGATTAAAGTCTCTGTCGGCGACAAAACCGAGACCGGTAAACTGATCATGATTTTCGATTCCGCCGATGGTGCAGCTGACGCTGCACCTGCCAAGGCAGAAGAGAAGAAAGAAGCGGCTCCGGCAGCAGCACCTGCTGCGGCAGCGGCGAAAGACGTTCACGTACCGGATATCGGCGGCGACGAAGTTGAAGTCACTGAGATCATGGTTAAAGTGGGCGACACCATCGCGGCTGAACAGTCTCTGATCACCGTAGAAGGCGACAAAGCCTCTATGGAAGTTCCGGCTCCGTTCGCGGGCGTGGTTAAAGAGATCAAAATCAACACCGGCGATAAAGTGTCTACTGGCTCGCTGATCATGGTCTTCGAAGTGGCGGGTGAAGCAGGCGCTGCGGCTCCGGCGAAAGCGGAAGCTGCACCGGCGGCGGCTGCTCCGGCTGCATCCGGCGCGAAAGATGTTAACGTACCAGATATCGGTGGCGACGAAGTTGAAGTTACCGAAGTGATGGTTAAAGTTGGCGACAAAATCGAAGCTGAACAGTCTCTGATCACCGTAGAAGGCGACAAAGCCTCTATGGAAGTGCCGGCTCCGTTCGCGGGCACCGTAAAAGAGATCAAAATCAGCACCGGCGATAAAGTGAAAACCGGCTCCCTGATTATGGTCTTCGAAGTGGAAGGCGCTGCGCCTGCCGCGGCTCCGGCTGCTGCACCGGCTCAGGCTGCTGCTCCGGCACCTGCGGCCGCTCCGGCTCCGGCGGCGAAAGCTGAAGGCAAGTCTGACTTCGCAGAAAATGACGCTTACGTCCACGCAACGCCGGTGATTCGTCGCCTGGCACGCGAATTCGGCGTGAACCTGGCGAAAGTGAAAGGTACGGGTCGTAAAGGCCGTATCCTGCGCGAAGACGTTCAGGCTTACGTGAAAGACGCGGTGAAACGTGCTGAATCTGCACCGGCTGCTGCCACTGGCGGCGGTATCCCGGGCATGCTGCCTTGGCCGAAAGTGGACTTCAGCAAGTTTGGTGAAATCGAAGAAGTTGAACTGGGCCGTATCCAGAAAATCTCTGGTGCTAACCTGAGCCGTAACTGGGTGATGATCCCGCACGTTACGCACTTCGACAAAACCGATATCACCGATCTGGAAGCGTTCCGTAAACAGCAGAACGCTGAAGCTGAGAAGCGCAAACTGGATGTGAAATTCACCCCGGTTGTGTTCATCATGAAAGCGGTTGCCGCGGCTCTGGAACAGATGCCTCGCTTCAACAGCTCTCTGTCCGAAGATGGCCAGAAACTGACGCTGAAGAAATACATCAACATTGGTGTGGCGGTTGATACCCCGAACGGCCTGGTGGTTCCGGTCTTTAAAGACGTGAACAAGAAGAGCATCACCGAGCTGTCTCGCGAATTGACCACCATCTCCAAAAAAGCGCGTGATGGTAAGCTGACGGCTGGCGAAATGCAGGGCGGTTGCTTCACTATCTCCAGCATCGGCGGCCTGGGGACGACCCACTTCGCACCGATTGTTAACGCGCCGGAAGTGGCTATCCTTGGTGTCTCCAAATCGGCAATGGAGCCGGTCTGGAACGGGAAAGAGTTTGTACCGCGTCTGATGATGCCTATCTCTCTCTCCTTCGACCACCGCGTGATCGACGGTGCTGATGGTGCGCGCTTTATCACCATCATCAACAACACACTGTCTGACATTCGTCGCCTGGTGATGTAATCGAAAAAGCCGGCCTGACGGCCGGCTTTTTTCTGATAATCTCGTTGTCGTTTTGGGGTTATTAGCAACAAAGGACAAAATCGTTTGCCGTTTGTTGTTTCAAAATTGTTAACAATTTTGTAATATAAACGCGGATAGAACGTCCCGGTGGATATGGGCGACAAGAGTACCCAGGACCGCCGGAAATAATTAAGAGGTCATGATGAGTACTGAAATTAAAACTCAGGTCGTGGTACTTGGGGCGGGCCCGGCAGGCTACTCTGCTGCTTTCCGTTGCGCGGATTTAGGTCTGGAGACCGTCATCGTAGAACGTTACAGCACCCTCGGCGGTGTTTGTCTGAACGTCGGCTGCATCCCTTCTAAAGCACTGCTGCACGTAGCAAAAGTTATCGAAGAAGCCAAAGCACTGGCTGAACACGGTATCGTCTTCGGCGAGCCGAAAACCGATATCGACAAGATTCGTACCTGGAAAGAAAAAGTTATCACCCAACTAACTGGCGGTCTGGCCGGTATGGCCAAAGGCCGTAAAGTGAAAGTGGTTAACGGTCTGGGTAAATTTACCGGGGCGAACACCCTGGAAGTGGAAGGCGAAAACGGCAAAACCGTCATCAACTTCGACAATGCAATCATCGCGGCGGGTTCCCGTCCAATTGAACTGCCGTTTATTCCTCATGAAGATCCGCGCGTGTGGGATTCCACCGATGCGCTGGAACTGAAAGAAGTACCGAAACGTCTGCTGGTTATGGGCGGCGGTATCATCGGTCTGGAAATGGGTACCGTGTACCACGCGCTGGGTTCAGAGATTGACGTGGTTGAAATGTTCGACCAGGTTATCCCGGCTGCCGACAAAGACGTGGTGAAAGTCTTCACTAAACGCATCAGCAAGAAATTCAACCTGATGCTGGAAACCAAAGTAACTGCCGTTGAAGCGAAAGAAGACGGTATTTACGTTTCCATGGAAGGCAAAAAAGCACCTTCTGAAGCACAGCGTTACGATGCCGTGCTGGTGGCAATCGGCCGTGTACCGAACGGTAAAAACCTCGACGCAGGCAAAGCAGGCGTGGAAGTGGACGACCGTGGCTTCATCCGCGTTGACAAACAGCTGCGCACTAACGTGCCGCACATCTTTGCTATCGGCGATATCGTCGGTCAGCCGATGCTGGCGCACAAAGGTGTTCATGAAGGCCACGTTGCCGCTGAAGTTATCGCAGGTAAGAAACACTACTTCGACCCGAAAGTTATCCCATCCATTGCCTACACTGAACCAGAAGTGGCATGGGTTGGCCTGACTGAGAAAGAAGCGAAAGAGAAAGGCATCAGCTACGAAACCGCCACCTTCCCGTGGGCAGCTTCTGGCCGTGCTATCGCTTCTGACTGCGCAGACGGTATGACCAAACTGATTTTCGACAAAGAATCTCACCGTGTTATCGGTGGCGCGATTGTCGGCACCAACGGCGGCGAGCTGCTGGGCGAAATCGGCCTGGCTATCGAGATGGGTTGTGACGCGGAAGATATCGCGCTGACCATCCATGCTCACCCGACGCTGCACGAATCTGTTGGCCTGGCCGCAGAAGTGTACGAAGGTAGCATCACCGACCTGCCAAACCCGAAAGCGAAGAAGAAGTAAGTTTCTGCGCGACGACGCCTGATGGCGCCTCGCTTATCCGGCCTACGATTAGGGAGGCCGAATAAGGCGTCAGCCGTCATCCGGCAAATAAAAAGCGGCTAATCAGCCGCTTTTTTTACACCTGTTACTCTTCCGGTTGCCACGGTGCCTGCGTGTCAAAACGGGTTATTGCCGCTACGTTCTTCGCCGTTTCCTCACCGAAGTCTGCCTGATAGACCCGATCGTCCTGGCTGACAATAAAGCTCATTACTCCAGTTTCGCCATACTCCACCGGCCAGGCTATCAGGGCAAAGCCGTCGGATTGATTACTGTCGATAATGCGAAAACGGTAGCCGTGATAACCTTCTCCCGGCATCACCGGGCTGAACGCTGGCCCCAGCGGGCTCGGCGCTTCGTCGGGCTGTATCGGCCAGTAAAGTCCGTCCTGCTGACCGGCGCTACTGATAAGCTTGCTGGCGTAACGCTGTTTTCTCAGATGGTAATCTTCCTGCGCATCAACGTAGGCGTGCATTGCACCAATCGCCGAAAGTTCGTTGCGCCCGATGGTGCGGGTAATGATTTCATCCTGCGCCGCCTGCATATCAAAATGCCAGCCTGCCTCGGTTTTGACGATCGGCAAGGGGAGCTGCCAGTTATCGGCACCGACATTGATATGCGCCGTATCGCCTTGTTGATCGATGCGATGGCTGATTTTCCAGTCACGTTCAAAACGGGCGACGGCTTCTGGGTCTGCGCCATCCGGCGGTAAAAATTGCCGCCAGTCATCGCCCAACAGCGCGGTAAGCTGTGGTTCATTGCGCGTGGTGACCGCATCGGCAAAAGCTGTTGCGGCGTCGAGGGGATGAGCAAACTGCTGCTGGGCAAAACTCACCAGGGGAAGCGAGAACAGCAGCGAGCTGAGAAAGATCTTTTTCATGATGTGCTCTCTTATCGACGGTGAAATTCACGGTGTTCAGCAGCCCGTTCACGAAGGGCTTCGTGGTTGCTGCTACGCACAATGTTACGGCTTTGCTGCCCGCGCTGCGCCTGTTGCTGCCAGGAGGGCCCGCGACTTTCGTTGCCGCTAAAAACATTGTCATGTCGTGTATTCACATGCTGACGGACGTTTTCCTGACGTTGCTGGCGCTGTTCCGGTGTGGTAGCGCTACGCCGTTGCTGCACCGCTTCCTGCCGTTGCTGGCGCTGTTCTGGCGTACGACTATTGAGCCGCTGCTGTATTTGCGCTTTTGATGCTTCACGCTGTGTGGACGTGCGCGGCGTGTCGTAACCACGGTAGTTATCGCGTTGGGCAATGTGCTGTAGCTGTTTCGATGCCGCCTGACGCTGCGCATCTTTTTGCACAGCGGCGATCGGCTGAGACGGCGTTTTAATACCGCCTTCCGCCAGTTTATTCATCGCTGCCTGGCGTTGGCTGTCGCGGGTTACCGGCGTCTGGGTTGCGCTCAGGCCGCCCGATACGTTGGTTGGGTGAAACTGATTTGCCACGCTGTTATTGGGGTAGGGCACCTGATTACGGTACGCCGGGTTATGCTGCCAGCGCAGGGTTTGCCCATTCAAATTCTGCCCCGTGATGTGGTTGAAATTATTGACGTTAATGTTGATGTTATCGCCATTATGGCTATAACCATCCCGGTGATAATCATCATCGTCATGATGATGATGATGATGATGGTCGTCGTCATCGTCCCAGTCGATATTGCTGAATAGCGCGTAGGTGGTGGCGACGCCCAAACTGTAGCCGAAGCCTTTTACCAGACTGTTGGTAAACTCTTCGCCGGGAGACGGGGGAATATACACGGGCGGGTAGGCGGGAGTTGGCCAGGCGCCGTACACCGTTGACGGATTGTAGCTCGGCACGTACACCACCTGTGGGTCGGCAGGCTCGATTTTAATGATTGTTGACGATGACGGAGCCGATTTTTGCACGGTTGTTTGCGTGGCGGGCGCCGCAGTTGAGGCCGGGGCAACCGCCGCTTTCGGCACGCTGGTGACCGTTTGCTGTGGCGTCGACTTTAACGCGCCGGTTTGCTGCGCCAGGGCACGCAACTGCTGTACCGCATCCATCACATCCTGCGGCTGTGCCAGGAAGGCATTACCCAGATTTTCGACCCAAACCGGATCCTGCCCCATCATGGACATCAACGTTGGGAAGGCGACAAGCGATTTTACGCTCGCATCCCACGGTTGGTCAGACACGCCCTGAATCGCGGCGTCCCCCTGCAGCGAGGGATGATCCTTCGACCACTGAGCCGCCTGAACGACATTCGCCGGATAGGTGGCAGCCATCAAGACCTGTGACAGCAGGGCGTCTGGGTAAAGCGCAATTGGGGCAACCCATTGGTTAATTTGCGCGGGTGTGTAGGTGGTTTTCACCTCAGGAGCGGGTACCGGTGCTGGCGTGGTCACCGGTGCGGCAACGGCAGCCGCGGGCACGGACGCAGGTTCTTCCGGCGTGCGGCTTTTGACGTACAGCGTACCGGCTGCGGCAAGCAATCCCGCGCTGCATATCAGCGCGAGGACATGAGGCTTAAAGGGCAGGTTCATAGTTATACTCCCGATTTCGGAAGAAATCGTCTGATCGAAGCGCCTGCATTTGGCAGGGATAATGGAGCGTGAGTATAAAGAGACGATAGTTTAATTTTTGACTAATCTTGGGATAAATTGCGCCGATGAATAATCAAGGCAGGGAATTATGTGAGCAAACATTGCAGCTAAAAATTCCCCGTTTAAGGGAAGGGTACTGTTTATAGACCATCCTTAACGATTCAGCCAATATTTTATGTTGCTTTTTTGTAAACAGATTAACACCTCTCTAAAATCCTGCTATTCTGCCCATTGCGGTACCCGGCATACCCCCTACAAACTGCTGTCTCACAGGAGCGTGAAGAAGAGCCGACCGCATATGACAATGAGAGCGAGGAGATACCGTCGTGCTAAAAGAATACCGTGAGCACGTAGCTGAGCGTGCCGCTGAAGGGATTGTTGCAAAACCCCTGGACGCAACCCAAATGGCCGCGCTGGTTGAGCTGCTGAAGAACCCGCCTGCTGGCGAAGAAGAATTCCTGTTAGACCTGTTGATTAACCGTGTACCGCCGGGCGTTGATGAAGCTGCCTACGTCAAAGCCGGATTCCTTGCTGCTGTCGCCAAAGGCGAAGCGACTTCCCCGCTGATCACTCCTGAAAAAGCTATCGAACTGCTGGGCACCATGCAGGGCGGCTACAACATTCATCCGCTGATCGACGCGCTGGACGATGCGAAACTGGCACCGATTGCTGCCAAAGCGCTCTCCCACACCCTGCTGATGTTCGATAACTTCTACGATGTAGAAGAAAAAGCGAAAGCGGGCAACGCTTACGCGAAGCAGGTAATTCAATCCTGGGCTGATGCCGAATGGTTCCTGAGCCGTCCGCCGCTGGCTGAAAAAATTACCGTTACCGTCTTCAAGGTGACCGGTGAAACCAACACCGATGATCTTTCTCCGGCACCGGATGCCTGGTCGCGCCCGGATATCCCGCTGCACGCGCTGGCGATGCTGAAAAACGCCCGTGAAGGGATCGAACCCGATCAACCGGGCGTGGTGGGCCCGATCAAACAGATCGAAGCGTTGCAGGAAAAAGGTTTCCCGCTGGCTTATGTGGGTGATGTTGTCGGCACCGGTTCTTCACGTAAATCTGCGACCAACTCCGTGCTGTGGTTCATGGGGGACGATATCCCGTATGTACCGAACAAACGCGGCGGTGGCCTGGTTCTCGGCGGTAAAATCGCACCTATCTTCTTTAATACCATGGAAGATGCGGGCGCGCTGCCAATTGAAGTGGACGTTAATGACCTGAACATGGGCGACGTGATTGACGTTTACCCGTTCAAAGGCGAAGTGCGTAATCACGAAACCGGTGAACTGCTGGCAAGCTTTGAACTGAAAACCGACGTGCTGATTGATGAAGTGCGTGCCGGTGGTCGTATCCCGCTGATCATTGGTCGCGGCCTGACCACCAAAGCGCGTGAATCTCTCGGCCTGCCGCACAGCGATGTGTTCCGTCAGGCGAAAGACGTGGCGGAAAGCAACCGTGGTTACTCGCTGGCGCAGAAAATGGTTGGCCGTGCCTGCGGCGTAAAAGGCATTCGTCCGGGCGCGTACTGCGAACCGAAAATGACGTCTGTCGGCTCCCAGGACACCACTGGCCCAATGACCCGTGATGAACTGAAAGACCTGGCGTGTCTGGGCTTCTCTTCTGACCTGGTGATGCAGTCCTTCTGTCATACCGCGGCGTATCCGAAGCCGGTTGACGTCACGACCCACCACACCCTGCCTGACTTCATCATGAACCGTGGCGGTGTTTCTCTGCGTCCGGGCGATGGCGTAATCCACTCCTGGCTCAACCGTATGCTGTTGCCGGATACCGTCGGTACTGGCGGTGACTCCCATACCCGTTTCCCGATTGGTATCTCCTTCCCGGCGGGCTCGGGTCTGGTCGCGTTTGCTGCCGCCACCGGCGTAATGCCGCTGGATATGCCGGAATCCGTTCTGGTGCGCTTCAAAGGCAAAATGCAGCCGGGTATCACCCTGCGCGATCTGGTACACGCGATCCCGCTGTATGCGATCAAACAAGGCCTGCTGACCGTGGAGAAGAAAGGCAAGAAAAACATCTTCTCTGGCCGCATCCTGGAAATCGAAGGTCTGCCGGATCTGAAAGTCGAGCAAGCGTTTGAACTGACTGATGCGTCCGCTGAGCGTTCTGCGGCCGGTTGTACCATCAAGCTGAACAAAGAGCCGATTATTGAGTATCTGAACTCCAACATCGTTCTGCTGAAGTGGATGATTGCCGAAGGTTACGGCGACCGTCGTACGCTGGAACGTCGTGTTCAGGGCATGGAAAAATGGCTGGCGAACCCTGAGCTGCTGGAAGGCGATGCGGATGCGGAATACGCGGCGGTGATCGACATCGATCTGGCGGATATCAAAGAGCCGATTCTGTGTGCGCCGAACGATCCGGATGACGCGCGTCTGCTCTCTGACGTTCAGGGCGAGAAGATCGACGAAGTGTTTATCGGTTCCTGCATGACCAACATCGGTCACTTCCGTGCAGCGGGTAAACTGCTGGATGCGCATAAAGGCCAGCTGCCGACGCGCCTGTGGGTGGCGCCGCCAACCCGTATGGATGCCGCGCAGTTGACGGAAGAGGGCTACTACAGCGTCTTCGGTAAGAGCGGTGCGCGTATCGAGATCCCGGGCTGTTCACTGTGCATGGGTAACCAGGCGCGTGTGGCAGACGGCGCGACGGTGGTGTCTACCTCGACCCGTAACTTCCCGAACCGTCTGGGTACTGGCGCGAACGTCTTCCTGGCTTCTGCGGAGCTGGCGGCCGTCGCGGCGCTGATTGGCAAATTGCCAACGCCGGACGAGTATCAGACCTATGTCGCACAGGTGGATAAAACCGCGGTCGATACTTACCGCTATCTGAACTTTGACCAACTTTCTCAGTACACCGAGAAAGCTGACGGGGTGATTTTCCAGACTGCGGTTTAAGGTTTTAGTCTGCTGTGAAAAGCCACTTTTTTGGAAAGTGGCTTTTTTTTTGCCGGATGACGGCTGCGTCTTATCCGGCCAACACGTTCTGCAATATCTTGTGTAGGCCGGATAAGGCGTTTCCGCCGCATCCGGCATGAACAACGCGCACTTTATCATCAATTTGGCCCGCTATTACAGGTGCTGTTTATTTTTTCCCACAACTCTTTTCCTGCATAGTGGCAACGACTTCTTTTGCTTTCCCTGATGCAATAAAATCGCGTAGTTTTTTTGCGTTGGAGTCATTTGGTGCTTTATTGAGTTGGGTATCTAAAGTGTTGAGCGCTTTTTTATTTTTACCAGAAATAACGTAAGCCGTGGCTAATAAAATTGATGCTCTATTATTTCCTGTTTCCACAGATGCACTCAGATGCTCGATTGATTTATCAATTTGGCATGTATTTAATAGCAATATCCCATAGTAAAAATGGGCATCGGGATCATTGGGTTTCAATGACAACATGTGTTCGTACTGTTTTTCGGCTGTGGCCCCGGCATCTGAAACTCCCATGCTATAGGCCATGTGGTTAACGAGGGCAGTTCGACCAAGTATTTGATAATTTGGGTTTGGCATCGTTCTGATGTAATTATTTAGCAGTTTCATCAGGACTTGAGTATCGCGGAGGGCTCGCTTTTGATCTTCAAGAGAATCAAATCGTGGTGACAATGGTGCAAAGCTATGTTTGTAGATATCTAAAAATACCTGGTCAAGATAACCAACATCGAATTGATATGTTTTTCCCGATTTTGTTTCCGTGACCGGCAGGATTTTTTTAAGGTCATAATGACCATAGGGTTCTGCAAGTGTCGATGTGGAAATAATTATAGTGAATACAAGGGTGAGTATCCCTTTGAAATATGAATGCATACATCCAATCTCCTTAATAATTTTAATCATCAACGAGATAATATTTTGAAAACGCAATATGAGTAAGATCTTTTGCCTACGATGTCTTTATCTGGACAAGGGGAGGAGTGCTCGGCAAAACAGAAAGTGACACGCAGTTATCAGGCTTCGCCTGGAGAAACGCGTGTGTTGTGGGGGGGCAACTTTATGACAGGTCAACAATCGATGCATCCGGCGCCATTATGCTCAGAAGTTGACCCATCGCCCCTCTTTCGCCTCCCAGAGGCACTTTATTTCCATTCCTTCAACCCGCTCCGCTTTTATTCTTCCTGGCGACTGCGATAATTACAGCATGGGTACAATGCAGCGCTGACGCATTGCCTTTGCAGAGGAAGACGATTATGGATTACGAATTTCTGCGCGACGTTACCGGAGGGGTAAAGGTGCGTATGTCGATGGGCCACGAAGTGGTCGGTCATTGGTTTAACGAAGAAGTCAAAGAGAATCTGGCGCTGTTGGATGAAGTCGAAGAGGCGGCGCGTGCGGTTAAAGGCAGCGAGCGCACCTGGCAGCGCGCGGGCCACGAATACACGCTGTGGCTGGACGGTGAAGAGGTAATGATCCGTGCAAATCAGCTTGAATTTACCGGCGACGAGATGGAAGAGGGGATGAACTACTACGACGAAGAGAGTTTATCCCTGTGCGGCGTCGAAGATTTTTTACAGGTAGTGGCGGCCTATCGCGATTTTCTGCAGCAGAGATAAGCATCGATCGGCTTCATCGCATAAAGGCCATCGTTGTCGGTGAAGTCGTTGCTTTCTCAGAGAGGAAAATCCTTAGCGATATGGCATCATGGCATCAGGACAAATGATTTCAGGATATTGAATGTGAAAGCGGTAACGCTCTACGACGTGGCAACTCATGCTGGCGTTTCCTATCAAACGGTCTCCAGAGTGGTGAATCAGGCCGAACACGTTTCCGCGAAAACGCGAGCGAAAGTTGAAGCCGCCATGAAGGAGCTGAATTACATTCCTAATCATGCCGCGCAGCAACTTGCGGGTAAACAGTCACCGCTGATTGGCGTTGCAACGATAAATCTGGCGTTGCATGCGCCGTCTCAGATTGTTGCGGCGATAAAATCACGCGCCGATCAGTCTGGTGCGAGTGTGGTTATTGCTATGGTTGAGTCTGGCGGTGTGGAAGCGTGTGAGAAGGCCGTGCATAACCTGCTGGCCCGACGCGTAACCGGCATTATCATTAATGTTCCACTGGAGAACGACGATGCGCTGAGCGTTGCCCGTGCGGCCGGGAACGTGCCGGTGCTTTTTCTGGATGTCTCTGAGCGTACGCCGGTTAACAGTATTGTTTTCTCGCATGATGAGGGCGCGCGTCTGGGCGTGGAGCATCTTGTGGCGCATGGCCATCAACGTATCGCGTTATTCTCCGGCCCCACCTCGACCTCTGTGTCAGCTCGCCTGCGTCTGGCAAGCTGGCATGAGCATCTGGAGCGTCATCAGCTACAGCCTTTCGCCGTGCTTGAAGGGGACTGGAGCGCATTATCCGGGTTTCAACAGACGCAGCAAATGTTGCTTAATGGCATGATTCCCACGGCGATGTTAGTCGCCAACGATCAAATGGCGCTGGGCGTTATGCGTGCCATCACTGAACATGGTCTGCGCGTAGGAACGGATATCTCGGTCATTGGTTATGATGATACCGAGGACAGTTCTTGTTACATACCGCCCTTAACAACCATTCGTCAGGATTTTCCTGTTCTCGGGCGAGGAAGTGTCGACCGACTTTTAGCGATGTCCGCCGGCCATAGCGAATCCGGGAATCAGCTTTTGCCTGTTTCTCTCATCCAGCGCAAAACCGTACGCAGGCCCAACACCGAGAGCGTCTCAGGGGAAATGCTGGCCGAGTCGTTAATGCAGTTGGCGAGGCAGGTTTCACGTTTATAATTCACCCCATCTCTTCCTCCGCTGGCGCAATTAATTTTGAGCCAGCTCACTAATTTCTGAGTACCTCCTTTACGTAAATTGTGGATTCGCGATATATGTACAAAAAATTGTGAGCGAGTAACATAATACGTAAAGGATAACGCAATGACTTCAGAACAGGATTCACTGGCTGCCGTGCTGGCACGGCGGGACTGGGAGACGCCCGGTGTGACGCAACGTAACAGAATGGCGGCGCACCCGCCTTTTTGCAGTTGGCGATGTGTCGAGGGCGCTCAAAGAAACGAAAGGTCGGATCGGCTGGTAAGCCTGAATGGCGACTGGCAATTCTGCTGGTTCCCTTCGCCCGAGTCGGTACCGGAAAGCTGGTTGCAGGCGGATCTGCCTGATGCCGATACTGTTCCGGTGCCGTCTAACTGGCAAATGCTGGGCTATGATGCTCCCATTTATACCAATGTCACTTATCCGATCCCGGTAAACCCGCCTTATGTTCCTGACGAAAATGCCACGGGTTGTTATTCGCTCACATTTTGTGTGGATGATAAATGGTTAGCCGAGGGGCAAACGCGGGTTATTTTTGACGGTGTGAACTCCGCATTTCATTTATGGTGCAATGGGCACTGGGTCGGTTATGGACAGGACAGCCGGTTGCCGTCTGATTTTGACCTTACAGCATATTTGCAAGCGGGTGAAAACCGGCTGGCGGTTCTGGTGCTGCGCTGGAGCGACGGCACCTATCTTGAAGACCAGGATATGTGGCGGATGAGCGGCATTTTCCGCGACGTCTCCCTTTTACATAAACCGTCGCTGCAAATTGCGGATTTCCACCTCGATACCCATCTTAATAGTGAATACAATCGTGCGCGTCTCGAAGCGGAGGTTCGCATTGCCGGTTACGTCCAGCATGATGTGCAGATTGAACTGCATTTGTGGAAAGGGCAATCGCTTATCGGGCAGGTCAGCGCGCGGCCTGGCAGCGCCCCTGTTGATGAGCGCGGTAACTATGCTGAACGTGCCACGCTCTGTTTGCCGGTTGAGCATCCCGCGTTATGGAGCGCGGAAACGCCTGAACTGTATCGGGCCGTCATTCAGTTGCGCACTGCCGATGGCGAATTAATCGAGGCGGAAGCCTGCGATGTAGGTTTTCGCGACATTCGTATTGAAAATGGGTTGTTACGGCTTAATGGCAAGCCGTTACTGATTCGCGGCACCAATCGCCATGAACATCATCCTCTGAACGGGCAGGTGATGGATCGTGAAACCATGATCCAGGATATTTTGTTGATGAAGCAAAATAACTTTAACGCCGTGCGCTGTTCGCACTATCCCAACCATCCATTGTGGTACACCTTGTGTGACCAGTATGGTTTGTACGTCGTGGATGAAGCCAATATCGAAACTCACGGTATGGTACCGATGAATCGATTAACTGATGACCCGGACTGGTTGCCCGCGATGAGCCAACGCGTAACGCGTATGGTGCAGCGCGATCGTAACCATCCCTGCATTATCATCTGGTCATTAGGGAATGAATCCGGACACGGAGTGAATCATGATGCGCTCTATCGTTGGCTGAAGTCTGAAGATCCCACCCGACCGGTTCAATATGAAGGGGGCGGCGCGGATACGGCGGCGACGGATATTATTTGCCCGATGTACAGCCGTGTCGATCAGGACCAGGCATTCGACGTCGCGCCGAAGTGGTCTATCAAAAAATGGCTTTCTCTGCCCGGCGAGCAGCGTCCACTTATCCTCTGCGAGTATGCGCACGCGATGGGCAATAGCTTTGGCGGCTTTGCTAAATACTGGCAGGCGTTTCGACAATATCCGCGCCTGCAAGGCGGATTCGTTTGGGACTGGGTGGATCAGTCATTAATTCAATATGACGAAGACGGAAAACCATGGTCAGCTTACGGTGGCGATTTTGGCGATACGCCGAACGATCGCCAGTTCTGTATGAATGGTCTGGTCTTTGCCGACCGCACGCCTCACCCGGCGCTTTATGAAGCAAAACACGCGCAACAGTTCTTCCAGTTCCACCTGTTGCCCGGTGATAAGCGCAGTATCGAAGTCGTGAGTGAATATCTGTACCGCCACAGCGACAATGAAATCCTCCACTGGACGTTAAAGCGTGAGGGCAATGAACTTGCTCACGGGGAGGTGGTGCTGGATATCGCGCCGCAAGGGCGTCAGGTCATTACGCTGCCAGAGGTATCAACACCGCATGCGCCCGGACAGTTGTGGCTGACGGTACGCGTGGAGCAACCGCGCGCCACGGCATGGTCGGAAGCGGGGCATATCAGCGCATGGCAGCAGTGGGCGCTGGAAGAGTCATTGGCGGCGAACCGTCCTCCGCTCGCTGATGACGTGCCCACGCTTTCAGCCAATCAGAATGAATATGTCGTGACCGTTAGCGAAAAGCGGTGGCAATTCTGCCGCCAGCAGGGCTGGCTGACGCAGTTGTGGAAGGGTGATGAAAAACAGCTTCTCACACCGCTTACCGATCAGTTTACGCGGGCGCCGCTTGATAATGATATTGGGGTCAGTGAAGTGACGCGGATTGATCCCAATGCATGGGTGGAGCGCTGGAAAAAGGCTGGCCATTATCGTACCGAGCCGGTGCTTTTAGCCTGTCAGGCTGATGCTCTCTCAGATGCAGTCCTGATAACCACGACACATGCCTGGCAATATCAGGGGGCCACACTGTTTATCAGCCGCAAAACCTACCGGATTGATGGCCACGGTAAAATGCAGATTGATATCAGCGTCGACGTTGCCAGTGGAACTCCCTATCCCGCACGCATTGGTCTGACATGCCAGCTTTCGCAGGTTGAGGACACCGTGAAATGGCTTGGACTGGGGCCGCATGAAAACTATCCGGATCGTTTAAGCAGCGCCTGTTTCGATAGCTGGGAGCTTCCGCTTGATGCTATGCATACGCCGTATGTATTTCCAGGTGAAAACGGTCTGCGCTGCGGTACGCGGCAATTGCGTTATGGCATACATCAGTGGCGTGGCGACTTCCAGTTCAATATTGGTCGTTATAGCCAGAGGCAATTGATGGAAACAACCCATCGCCATTTGCTGCAGGAAGAAGCGGGAACCTGGCTTAATCTTGACGGCTTCCATATGGGGGTTGGTGGGGATGACTCCTGGAGTCCTTCCGTATCGCCAGAATTCCAACTAAGTGCGCGTCATTATTATTATCAGATCGTTTGGGAATAATAATGTGAAAATTTATTCGAGTTGAAGAATAAAATGAAAATTGGGCAGGTGTGAACCTGCCCACCTTAGTGCAAGGATTTTTTATGTATTATCTCAAGAATACCAACTTTTGGATGTTTGGCTTTTTCTTCTTTTTCTATTTCTTTATCATGGGCGCATATTTTCCCTTTTTTCCGATCTGGTTACATGATATCAACCACATCAGTAAGGGAGACACCGGGGTCATCTTTGCCTGTATCTCATTTTTCTCGCTATTGTTTCAACCGATTTTTGGTTTAATGTCGGATAAATTGGGTTTACGAAAACATCTGCTGTGGGTTATTACCGGGATGTTGGTTATGTTTGCCCCTTTCTTTATTTATGCTTTTGGGCCGTTATTACAGTTTAATATTTTACTTGGTTCTATTGTGGGCGGCATTTATCTTGGCTTTATTTATAATGCGGGTGCCCCAGCGATTGAAGCCTATATTGAAAAAGCGAGCAGGCGCAGCCATTTTGAGTTTGGTCGGGCGCGAATGTTTGGCTGTGTGGGCTGGGCGCTTTGTGCGTCGATTGTTGGCGTCATGTTCACAATCAATAATGAATTTGTTTTCTGGCTGGGTTCCGGGTGTGCAATTGTACTTGCGGTATTGCTCTATTTCTCTCGTACGGATGCCTCTTCTTCAGCAACGGTCGCCGATGCGGTTGGTGCGAACTCGTCAGCTTTTAGTGTTAAGCTGGCTCTGGAGCTATTTAAACAGCCCAAATTGTGGTTTCTATCACTGTATGTGGTCGGTGTATCCTGCACCTATGATGTGTTCGATCAACAGTTCGCCAATTTCTTCACCTCCTTTTTCGCAACCGGAGAGCAGGGCACGCGGGTCTTCGGCTACGTCACGACAATGGGAGAATTGCTCAACGCCTGTATTATGTTTTTCGCACCACTAATCGTAAATCGAATTGGGGGGAAGAATGCTTTGCTGGTGGCGGGAATGATCATGTCTGTCCGTATTATTGGTTCTTCTTTCGCGACCAGCGCGGTTGAAGTTGTTATTCTTAAAACGCTGCATATGTTTGAAATCCCTTTCCTGATAGTTGGGTGCTTCAAATATATTACCAGCCAGTTTGAGGTGCGTTTTTCTGCCACTATTTATCTGGTTTGCTTCTGTTTTTTCAAACAGTTGGCGATGATGTTTATGTCGGTGCTGGCTGGTAATATGTATGAAAAAATAGGTTTCCAGGGGGCTTATTTAGTTTTAGGACTGATTGCGCTGGTCTTTACCCTTATCTCAACCGTAACGTTAAGCGGTGCCGGGCCACTGAGCATTGTGCGATCTTCGCAGACGAAAAGTATAAGTTGATACGCAGGAGGCGGAAATGACATTATCAATGAGACAGCGAATCAAAGAGGGAATGCTGTTTACTGATTTAACCGAGGGTTTACCGGAGGAGCGCCTGCGTGGGAAGGAGCTCATGTATGAATATAACCATACCCGTCCCTCAGAGGAAAACCGACGCAGAGAATTAATAGAGAGAATTTTTGCTAAAACGGGGGATAATGTCTGGATTGAACCACCAATGTTTTTTTCTTACGGTAAGAATATTACGCTTGGTGAAAATTTTTATGCCAATTTCAATTTGACAATTGTCGACGATCATACGGTAACCATCGGTGATAACGTCATGATCGCGCCCAATGTAACCATTTCTGTTACCGGTCATCCTGTGCATTATGCCCTACGTACACATGGTGAAATGTTCTCTTTCCCTGTCACGATCGGTAATAATGTCTGGATTGGCAGCCATGTTGTCATTAATCCGGGCGTGACCATTGGCGATAATTCGGTCATCGGTGCGGGAAGTGTGGTGACAAAAGATATTCCTGCTAATGTTATCGCGGTTGGCGTGCCCTGCCGGGTTCTCAGGGAAATTACATCGCGCGATAAAGAGTATTACTATCACGACTTAAAAGCTGAGTCGTGACACTGTTTTCATCGTTGTAACAGAATCGGGGCATATTGCCCCGATTCAGCGTTACACCGTCGGTATATTGCGCGCGTAATAAATCTCGCGCATTTCTTTCCATAGCGCAGCGGTAATGTCTTTGCGCTCAATGTCGGTTAAATCTTCCGGTTTGGTGTGGAACATATAGTGTTTCAGGTCGAACTCTTTGAGCATCATTTTGGTGTGGAAGATGTTCTCCTGATACACATTCACATCCACCATGTCATACAGCGACTTCATGTCATCTGACATAAAGTTCTGAATCGAATTAATCTCATGATCGATAAAGTGTTTCATGCCGTTGATATCGCGGGTGAAACCGCGTACGCGATAATCAATGGTGACGATATCAGATTCAAGCTGGTGAATAAGGTAGTTCAACGCATTTAGCGGTGAAATGACGCCACAGGTCGAGACTTCGATATCCGCGCGGAAGGTACATAAACCGCTTTCCGGGTGACTTTCCGGGTAGGTGTGCACGCAGATGTGGCTCTTATCGAGATGCGCCACCACCGCTTCCGGTAGCGGGCCGGGATGTTCGGTTTTATCAATCAGCTTCGGGTCGACGGGTTCTTCGCTCACCAGAATGGTGACGCTCGCGCCCTGCGGTTCATAATCCTGGCGGGCGATATTGAGTATGTTCGCGCCGATGATGGAGCAGGTTTCTGACAGGATTTCGGTCAGACGATTGGCATTGTAGAGTTCATCGATATAGGCGATGTAACCATCGCGCTCTTCTGCGGTTTTTGCGTAACAGATATCGTAAATGCAAAAACTCAGGCTTTTGGTCAGGTTGTTAAAGCCGTGCAGCTTCAGTTTTTTCAATTTTCCTCACCCCCTTAGCGTCACTGTGCAGACAGTGCGTCATGTAGATATTGCGGCAGCGCGAACGCCGCGGTGTGAATAGCCGGGTTGTAGTAGCGACACGCAAGCTTCGCGGTATGGAAGCGCGCCTGAATTATCTCGGCTGATAAATGGCGCAGCGCCGGGTTATCGGTCGCCCAGGCGAAGGTCATAATGCCACCATAATAGGTGGGGATTGCCGCCTGATAGAAACTCACATCATCAAAGTAGTGGCTCAGTTTGCGATGGCTATCGAGCGCCTCGTCCTGCTGGAGGAAACAAACACCGTTTTGCGCGACGAAGATCCCGCCAGGGTTCAGGCAGCGTTTACAGCCTTCATAGAACGCCGAGGTGAAAAGGCTTTCGCCGGGGCCAATCGGGTCGGTACAGTCGGAGATAATCACGTCGAAGGTTTGCGACGTTTGATTGACGAAGTTCACGCCATCATCAATCACCAGCGTAAAGCGCGGATCGTCGTAGGCTCCGGCACTATGATTAGGAAGATACTGGCGGCAGAACGAAACCACGCCTGCATCGATTTCCACCATAGTGATGGTCTCGACGTTCTTATGTCGACTAACCTCACGCAGCATCGCACCATCACCGCCACCAATAATGAGCACATGTTTCGCGTGACCATGGGCCAGCAGCGGAACGTGGGTCATCATTTCATGATAGATAAATTCATCGCGTTCGGTGGTTTGTACCACGCCATCCAGCGCCATTACGCGGCCAAAGGCGGCGTTCTCGAAAATGATCAAATCCTGATGATCGGTTTTCTCATGGTAGAGCACGTTTTCCACCGCAAAATACTGACCAAACTGGTCATGCAGCGTTTCGTGCCACAGGGTGTTATCGGTCATCGTTTGAACCCTCCATTGTTAACACCTTTGAAACAGGCGCAACATAATAGCTAACAATGACCGTGGGCGCACGGTCGTTTTTTCAGCAGGAAGGTAGAGCGTGTTATTTCACGTAGGCGAGAAGGCTCAGGGAGTCGCGAGCCAGCGATTTGCATTTTTTCGCGGTTGGGATACCGATACCACTGAGATCGCGATAGCTGTCTTCGCCGAGCGATTTCATATCGAAGGTGTCGTAATTGCTGAGATCCCACTGATTTTGCTGGGCAAAGAAAACGAGGGCGCGACGAATCTGGCCATTAGGGAGATTTTGGTAACCACAGTCGTTTTTCAGGAACACAAACACCGCAGTGAGATCGGCCATGTCTTCTGCTTCAGACTCGCTTAATGCATAGCTGTGGCTGGACGCAGTCAACAAACATCCAAGCAGCATTGTACGGAAAAACGTCTTCATTTCTTCTACCTTACCTCGTCGAGATTCAACGTTAGCACACTTCCAGACGGTACGTAGAGCCTTTTTCGACGCTTCTTACTTGACCTTCCCGCAAGGGTAGGGTTTAAGCTCAAATATTCACCCGCAGCCAGCAAAAGGATGTAATGATGCACCGTCGTGAATTTCTGAAATTGAGCGCCGCCGTCAGCGTGGCGAGCGCGTTACCGCTCTGGAGTCGGGCCGTTTTCGCCGCCGATCGTCCTGCGCTTCCCATTCCCCCTTTGCTTGCCGCTGATGCGCGCAGCCAGGTGACGCTCACCGTCCAGGCGGGAAAAACGCAGTTTGGCGCTAAAACCGCTACGACATGGGGTTATAACGGCCACTTACTCGGCCCGGCGCTTCAGTTGAAGAAGGGGAAACCCATCACCGTCAATATCCATAATCAACTGACGCAAGAGACTACCGTTCACTGGCACGGGCTTGAGATCCCGGGGGAGGTCGACGGCGGCCCGCAGGGCATTATTCAACCAGGCGGTAAACGCACGGTCAGTTTCACGCCTGACCAACGTGCGGCGACCTGCTGGTTCCACCCACATCAACATGGCAAAACGGGTCATCAGGTGGCGATGGGACTGGCGGGATTGGTCTTGATTGAAGATGATGATATTCGTCGCCTGATGTTGCCAAAACAGTGGGGCATTGATGATGTGCCGCTCATTATTCAGGACAAAAAATTTAACGCCGAGGGTGAAATTGATTATCAACTTGATGTAATGACTGCCGCTGTCGGTTGGTTTGGCGACACGCTGCTGACCAACGGTGCTATCTACCCGCAGCACGCGGCACCGCGCGGCTGGCTGCGCTTGCGCCTGCTTAACGGTTGTAATGCGCGTTCCTTGACGATTGCTGCCAGCGATAATCGCCCGCTGTATGTGGTGGCAAGCGATGGCGGTTTGCTCCCGGAGCCGGTCAAAGTAATGGAATTGCCGATGCTGATGGGGGAGCGTTTTGAAGTGCTGGTTGAGACCCGCGACGGGAAACCGTTTGATATCGTGACGCTGCCGGTAACTCAGATGGGAATGGCCGTTGCGCCCTTCGATAAAGCGCATCCAGTTCTGCGCGTACAGCCCGTTACTATCAATGCATCGGGTGAATTACCGGATGTGCTCTCTTCACTGCCTGCTCTGCCCTCATTAGACGGCCTGACCGAACGCAGACTCCAGCTTTCTATGGATCCGATGCTCGATATGATGGGCATGCAGGCGCTGATGAAAAAGTATGGCATGAGCGCGATGGGCCACATGCAGCACGGTGAGATGATGGGCCACGGTAATAGGGATCATGGCAACATGGGCCATATGAATCATGGCAGTGGGGATTTTGACTTCCACAATGCTAACCGTATTAACGGCAAAGCGTTTGACATGAGCACGCCGATGTTTGCCGCCAGTAAGGGTCAGTATGAGCGCTGGTTTATCTCCGGCAAGGGCGACATGATGCTGCATCCGTTCCACATTCACGGTACACAGTTCCGGATTGTGTCGGAAAATGGCAAGCCGCCTGCGGCGCACCGCGCGGGATGGAAAGATACGGTTCGCGTGGAAGGGGATGTCAGTGAGGTGCTAGTGAAGTTCGATCATGAAGCGCCGAAAGAGCATGCCTATATGGCGCATTGTCATCTGCTGGAGCATGAGGATACGGGGATGATGCTTGGGTTTACGGTGTAAGAAATGCCCTCACCCTAACCCTCTCCCTGTACGGTCCGGGGACATGGTAGACAGGTGTTCGGGGACATGGTGAACACTTTTTAACATCCTT